>CAZBJP010000010.1:15525-18764 GCA_964492205.1 uncultured Sediminibacterium sp. | reverse complement strand
GTTGGGCGATACAAATTTTCATGGACCAAAGGTCGGTTTTTAAAGGAAATAACCTCGCTTTTTTTGTACTTTCGAGGATGCGTTTAACTACTTTTTTGTACCTATCGATCTGTTTTGCTATGTGGTCCTGTGAAGCGCCTTCTTCAGATCCCGCCAGTGCTGCGCCAAAGCCAACCATCGCTGAGCTTCATTTTGAGGATGCATTTTTTGCCTTAGATACCTTAGATTTCGAGCAGGGCTTGACCAAATTAGTGTTACAATATCCGACATTTTCTGCCGACTATTTTAATCGTATTCTCATGATGTCTCCTACAACAGATACTAAACATATATTGGCTTTTTATAAAGCATATCTACCAATTTATAAAGAAGCAAAAAAAATACAAGCCTCCAAAATAGCCACGCCTCAAATAGAGGAGGCATTAAAAAGGTTTCATTATTTTTTCCCAGACTATGCATTGCCTAAAAAGGTAATTTATTTTATAGGGCCACTCGAAACTTATGGTAATGTAGTAACTAAGGAAGGTATAGCCATTGGACTTCAATTGTATTTAGGTGCTTCATCAAGTTGGTATTATTCTGAGCAAATCAATTCAATATATCCAACCTATATCAGTCGTCATTTTGCACCTGAATATATTGTAGTGAATTCGGTCCAAAATATTTTAAATGATTTTCAGCCAATAGCATTAAATGGAAAAAATTTAATCACACAAATGATCGAGATTGGAAAGTACCAATATATTATGAAGCAATGTTTACCAAATACTCAAGACACATTGCTAATGGGTTATACAGGCGATCAACTCAAAGCAATTGAACAAAATAAGGAAGATATTTGGACTTTTTTATCCAGTCAGAATAGGCTTTTTTCGGTGGATCCAAGTGTAATTAGTGCGCTCTTGACAGAGGCGCCCTATAATGATTATTTCGGAGAAGCTATTCCGGGAAATGTAGGAAAATATATTGGATATCGTATTATAGCATCTTGGATGAGCCAACAAAAAGGAAGTTTAAACAAAGATCTAAAAGCGTTGCTACAAACTCCTGCAATGACCATTTTTAATCAAACTAAAATTGACTTTTAATCCTTTGATAGTGATTTTTTAATTTAATTTCAATGGGGCAGTCATTTTAAAAGCTGGAATTTTCACTTGAATAGACGCTCTGTTTTCTACATTCTCCATGCTATAATAACCTTGCATTTTACCTAATTCGGATTTCAAATTGCAGCCACTTACATACTGGTATTGCTTGCCAGGCATTATCAATGGTTGTACACCTACTACGCCTTCGCCTTCCACCACTCTATGTTCACCATTGCTGTCAAAAATCTCCCAGAATCTACGGAGTAATTTCACTGGGAAAGCATTGTGGTTTTCAATGGTAATTCTATAGGCAAACATAAAATCATGCTGTAGGGGGCAGCTGTAATCTTTTTGGTAAAAGGTTTCAACGCTAACTTCTATACCTTCTGAAATTTTAGAAATCATGACCTTGGGGATCAAAAGTAACATGCAGAGGATACTGCCCAATAAAATTAGGAAATATTTCACTCCGCTTGTCCAAAAATAGGGTCTAATTTTTTTTCAGCAACTTGAACTCACTTAACTTTGCGGCAACGTTTGAAAAACAAATGTTCAATCCCATTTTTTACGTATAAAACTGACTAAAATGAAGATAGCTGTAGCTAAAGGTGACGGAATCGGTCCAGAGATTATGGAAGCGGTAATAGGCATATTTAATGCTGCAAAATTACCTTTAGAGTATCAGTATGTCGATATGGGCAAATGGGTTTTTGACAAAGGTTTTAGTAATGGAATGACGCCAGAAGCAAAGGAGGCGATTGAAAAATTAGGCATCCTTTTTAAAGGACCTATGGAAACCCCAAAAGGGAAAGGTGTTAAAAGTGTGAATGTGACGGCGAGAAAAACTTGGAATACCTATGCTAACGATAGAAAATTCCAAACTTTAAGTGGGGTAGATACGGTATTTAGTAAAGCTGGAATCAATATTGATTTAACCATTGTACGCGAAAATATTGAAGACACATATGGTGGAATTGAACATATGTTGACAGAAGATGTTGCTATAGCTAGAAGGTTTATTACAAGAGGTGGAAGTGAGCAGGTAATTCGCTATGCATTTGAGATGGCACAGAAAAAAGGCGCTAAAAGAATCACTTGTGGGCATAAGGCAAATATCATGAAATTGACGGACGGTTTGTTTTTAGAAGTCTTCAATGAAGTTGCAAAAGAATATCCAAATTTAAAATCTGATGATGTTATTGTAGACGACTTATGTATGAAATTAGTAAGTCGTCCAGATTTATTTGATGTGATTGTTTTGACCAATCTGCAAGGTGATATTGTGAGTGACTTGTGCGCTGGATTAGTTGGTGGGCTTGGTTTTGCGCCATCATCTAATATAGGGGATCATATTTCTATTTTTGAAGCGGTACATGGTACCGCACCAGATATTGCGGGTAAAAATATTGCAAACCCAACTTCTTTATTATTGAGTGGTTTAAATATGTTACGTCATTTAGGTATGATGGAAAAAGCGGTGATGATCGAAAACGCATTGTTGTATACTTTAGAATCAGGTGTGCATACAGGGGATTTTGGTGACAAGTCCATTCCATCTGTCGACACAACACAATTTGCAAAAGCAATCATTGATAATTTTGGTAAACAACCAAAGCATAATCCAAAACCAGCATTAAAAGATTTTGAATTCATTCCTACTAATAGCAATATTTTCGAGAACCCAATGCTATTAAGTAAACATCATTTGGCGCATAAAATTGTAGGAGCTGACTTTTTTATAGAAAGCAGTTTACAACCAAAGGAAATTGCAAAAATTGCATGCAAACAAGAAACTGCAACTTTGAAACTAGTTACTATTTCTAATCGAGGTACACAAGTTTGGCCTACAGGTTCTGTTTATACGAACTTGGTTAATCAATTTCGACTTCGATATGAGACAGATGCATCCACATCTCTTTCCCAATCAGCTATCATTGAACTCTACAGCGCATTGTCGAAAGACTTTCAAATTAGTTCTTTGGAAATGTTGAATATGTGGGGAGATAAAAAAGCGTATAGTTTAGCGCAAGGCCAATAGAAGATCGGATTTTACTTTGATCTTCCATATTTTGCCCATATTTACTATAAAATTGCCAGTTTCGGTGGGAAAAAATACATTTTTAGTGTAATTTCACGACTCAATTACAAATT
>CAZBJP010000010.1:11016-15515 GCA_964492205.1 uncultured Sediminibacterium sp. | reverse complement strand
TTTAAGTGACACCATGACTGAAGGAGTTATTGCAGCTTGGCACAAGAATGTGGGGGATACCGTTAAAAAAGGGGATTTATTAGCCGAAATAGAAACGGATAAAGCAACCATGGAATTGGAGAGCTATCAAGATGGTGTTTTATTGCACATTGGTACGCCTCGAGGGGGAAAATTACAAGTAAACGATTTATTAGCCATTTTTGGTAAAGCAGGAGAAGATGTATCTGCTTTGATTGCTCAAAATACAGGTGCTGCAAGTGCACCTGCACCAGTTGCTGCATCAGCGGCGGCTCCTGTTGTAGCAACTGCTACTTCAACACCTGCGGTGGATGTATCTGCAATGGAAGAAGTGGTATTGATGCCAAGATTGAGTGATACGATGACTGAAGGGGTGATTGCAGGTTGGCAGAAGAAAGTGGGTGACACCGTTAAAAAAGGAGAAGTTTTAGCAGATATCGAAACCGATAAGGCGACGATGGAATTGGAATCATATAAGGATGGTATTTTATTATACCAAGGTGCTCAAGCTGGTGAAAAGATTTTGGTGAACGACTTGCTTTGTATCATTGGACAACAAGGATTGGATATCGCTCCAATTGTTGCTGCATTGAAGGGAGGAGCTGCTCAAGTGCAAACTGCGGCACCAGCTACAGTGGCTGCGTCAACAACTCAAAATACACCAGCTCCCGCTGCAAGTCCTGCGACTGCACAAGTTGTAAACGAAGGAAGAATTTTTGCTTCTCCATTAGCCAAAAAAATTGCAAAAGAAAAAGGTATTGATTTAAAATTTGTTAAAGGTACAGGAGAGCACGGAAGAATTACCAAAACAGATTTAGAGCATTATACTCCAGGAGCGGCTGCTCCTTCAGTACAAGCAAGTGCTACTGCACCAACTATCGGAGCATCAGTTGCTGCTGGAACTGTAAGCTTTGTGGATACACCTGTATCACAGATGCGTAAAGTGATTGCGAAACGTTTAAGTGAAAGTTTATTTACAGCGCCTCATTTTTACTTAACCATGAAAATCAATATGGATGCTGCTATCAAAGCTCGTACCCTATTGAATGAAAATGCAACGACTAAGATTAGCTTTAATGATATGATTGTGAAAGCAACTGCATTGTCATTAAAGCAACATCCAAAAGTAAATAGTAGTTGGATGGGTGATTTCATTAGAGAAAATCACCACGTAAATATTGGTATTGCAGTAGCTGTAGACGAAGGTTTATTGGTACCTGTATTGCGTTTTGCTGATGGACTGTCATTGTCACAAATTAGTGGTACGGTAAAAGAATTTGCGAAGAAAGCAAAAGATAAAAAATTACAACCTGCGGATTGGGAAGGAAGTACTTTCACTATTTCTAATTTAGGCATGTTTGGTATCGATCAATTTACTGCGATCATCAATCCTCCAGATGCTTGTATTTTAGCAGTAGGGGGTATTGCACAAGAGCCAGTGGTGAAGAATGGTCAAATTGTACCAGGTAATGTTATGAATGTTACTTTAAGTTGCGACCACCGTGTTGTAGACGGAGCAACTGGTGCAGCTTTCTTACAAACCCTTAAGAGTTTATTAGAAGAACCATTACGTATGTTGGCATAAGTCCATATTTAGTATATTAAAAAAAGCCCGATCAATTTGATCGGGCTTTTTTTTGGTCAAAGAATATTTTAATTAGTAAAAAAATCGAGGGGCTTGTTTATGGGGCCCCTCGAAAAATTCATTTTATTAATCTAAGTCACATCCAATAGGCGCACCTGGAGGAATGACTACAGGTTTTGGGAGGGTGATTTTTTCTGGGTCATTGATTCTACTTATAGCATATTGGTAATGCGCTGCAAGTTTAGGATTATTGATAGAAAAGCTTGTTAATTTTGATTTTAATTGATTCAATCTATTAGCGCAAATACTTTTCACTTCAAAATTAGCCTCACTACTTTGGCTCAACCCAATTAACCAGCTTAAAGTTTGTTGTTGTGTTTGAAGTTGAACAGAACCTGCTAATCCAGTTGCTGTAGGAGCATACCATGTTTTTTCTAATATTGCATCTAGTACATTATCCCAACCTAAGCTATTCGCTCTGGCTTTATTTTGAACAAGGCGATTCGCTCTTTCAACATTAAACAAGAAGGATAGTTCAAAATCTACTAAAGCTTCAGCAGGAGATAATGCATCAAAACTCAATCCAGTTCTTTTGCTAAACAATTCTCCTACTCCATAATACATAGGAGGCCTTGGTGGAATAAGTTGTAAAATATTTTCTGGTATTGTTAAAAAATTTGGTGTCAAACAAGCCAAAGCAGCATCTAGCGCCTTTTGTTGGATTGCATTTGGTAAAATGGAAGGTTGAATTTGATTTTGGTCTCCTCTTACACTGTATTGGTAATTCAAACCGCCGATTAACTTAGTCACAGCTTCATATTGGTAACGGTGGTAATTATAAACTGGTACCAATGCATCTTCTAGTTGTGCAAGTGGTGTGCCAATTTTGACAGTTTGTTCGCCAAATTGTTGCATTGCTTTTTTACGTACTTCCAAAGTTTGTGTCAAACCGTCCATTGCACTAGGCTGGTTGTCCCAAAGATGTGCGTAAGGATGCATGCCGCCAGCTGCTCTTGCATCTGCATCGGCAATAAATAACCAACCATTTTTTGAATTCTCTTCTAATAAATTATTTAATGCTTTTGCTTCATCAGTGCCTTTTGGAAAATCTTGATAACCATACGTGATAGCACGTTTGTCCCATAATCCTATTTCGTCTGTATAGATATCAGAAAAATCTAAAGCGCCATTCTTATTGATAAAAATATTTGGATGAGGGTAGTCCATAACTGAAGCTCTATCATTGAAGCTAGAAGCATAATTGTGTTGTAAACCAAGTGTGTGGCCTATTTCATGCGCAGATAATTGTCTTAATCGATGAATCGCTGCTTTACGCATAGCTTCAGAAACGGGCCTTCCTTCTACATATGGAGATAGTAGTGCTGTAAAAATTAAATAATCCTGTCTAACCCTTAATGAACCAAGTGACACCTGACCTTTGATAATTTCTCCAGTTCTAGGATCCACTACAGAAGCACCATAGCTCCAGCCTCTAGTTGAACGGTGCACCCAATTGATCATATTGTAACGTATATCCATTGGGTCTGCTGAGTCTGGAAGGATGTACAATTGGAATGCATTTTTATAACCTGCGGCTTCAAAAGCTTGATTCCACCATTTGCCCCCTTCTAGCAAAGCAGAACGTATGGGTTCAGGTGTGCCATTATCTAAATAATAGATAATAGGTTTTACCGCCTCACTAATTGGTGCATTTGGATCTTTTTTTTGTAAACGATGTTTATTGATCAACATTTTTTGAATAGGCTCACTAATATCAGAACTATAATCAAAATAAGTAGTGCCAAAATAACCACTTCTAATATCATACTTTCTTGGAATAAAATTATTGTCTGGTAATTCTACAAAGCTGTGGTGCATTCTAACAGTAATAGCTTCTGGCGAAGGTGTGACGGATTGTACTAATCTTCCCGCATCGGATCCACCAGTAAAAGTAACTGTTGCTTCAAATTCTGTATTTTTTGGGAAATTCTTTGTGTTTTGAATGTAGATAGCTGATCTATTTTCATTGAGGGTATAACTGCCTTGTTTTGTACGCTTTATTTTATCTACAACGCCATGAGCATCTCTTAAAAAGAAACTAGTTGCATCTATCAATAACTTACTATTGGATGGATTGGCTGTATTGATTTCTTCGGCTTCAATAGCGAAATTAAATAAAATAGATTGAGCGAAGGATTGGTCTACTGCTTTTTGTTCTCTTATATCACTAGTAACTGCTCGGTAATCTAGGTTAGGCTGTGTTAAAAATAATTTTTTACCAACCCGACTAAAATAAACAATTCTTGAATCACCTAATTGACCTCTGTCAAGTCCGATGTCATTGGATCCTAAACCAGCAGGTAAGGAATTGACATATAAAAAGGGAGTGTTCAATTTATCTACTATTAGATAAATTTTACCATTAGCATTGTCCCAATAGAAATCATAAAATCCTTTGCGTAGTTCCATATTCTTGGTCTTTTCTGCAATAGTTGTACTTTGAGAAAAAGCAAGAAAAGGGAAGGCTAATAAAACTAGAAATAGGCGCATATAAATTTATTTTGAGTTGAAATAAAAAATCCCGCATAAAGCGGGATTTATATAGAGCTAATAAAATTAAGCTGTTGGATTATTATCCGTGTTTGGAGTTTCGAAAAGCGTTGGTGCAACAACTGGTGCTTCCATTGGCGCAACGACTGGTGCAACAACTTGAGCTGCCACTTTTTTAGGCGTTGTTTTCTTTTTAGCAGGTGCAGCTTTTTTTGCAACTACTTTTTTAGCGACAGCTTTCTTTACAACTTTTTTAGCAGGTACTTTCTTTGCTACTGCTTTTTTTGGTGCTGTTTTCTTTTTAGCAGGTGCAGCTTTTTTTGCAACTACTTTTTTAGCGACAGCT
>CAZBJP010000010.1:0-10916 GCA_964492205.1 uncultured Sediminibacterium sp. | reverse complement strand
TTCTTTACAACTTTTTTAGCAGGTGCTTTTTTTGCTACTGCTTTTTTTGGTGCTGTTTTCTTTTTAGCAGGCGCTGTTTTTTTAGCGACAGCTTTCTTTACAACTTTTTTAGCAGGTGCTTTTTTTGCTACAGCTTTTTTTGGTGCTGTTTTCTTTTTAGCAGGTGCTGTTTTTTTAGCGATAGCTTTTTTTACTACTTTTTTAGCAGGTGCTTTTTTTGCTGCTGCTTTTTTCTTGCTTGCCATAATCTTATGTTTTTATTTGGGAAAGTTGATTTTTATAAAATTACATTCTTTTATTGTAACTAAATAAAATCAGTTTAAATTTTTAATGATTAGATTTGTCTTATGCAATCAAGTGTTACCATGGTTTTAGGGGCATCTCCCAACCCAGAAAGATATAGTTATTTGGCAACTGAGCAGTTGGCGCAAAAAGGACATGCTGTTTATCCATATGGAATAAAAAAGGGGATGATTGGATCTTTGCCCATTGTACAAGACTGGCCAGTTCCTGGTTCTATTGATACTTTGACACTGTATTTAGGGCCACAAGCGCAAGAAGCATACTTTGATCAGATTATTGAACTAAAGCCAAAGCGAATAATTTTTAATCCGGGCACTGAAAATCCCATTTTAGAGGGACTAGCTAAAGCAGCGGGCATTGCAACAATTGAAGCCTGTACTTTGGTTATGTTGACTACAGGGCAATATTAAAATGTTTGACCCCATCCAGCCCTGTCCAAGGCTCTGTATTGTATAGCTTCGCTAATATGTTGATTATGAATGTTTATAGTGCCGTCTAAATCTGCAATGGTTCTTGCTACTTTAATGATTCGATCATAAGCCCTTGCACTCAGATGGAATTGCTCCATGGCCATTTTAAGTAAACTTGCAGCATCTTTATTTAAAGTAGCCCATTTTTTTAAGTCAGTAGTTTGCATTTGTGCATTCGTTTTGAGATTGGGTTTATTTTCAAATCGATCCATTTGAATTGCTCTGGCTTTAGTTACTCTATTTCTTATGGAGGCGGAATCTTCTATGACTGTCTTATTGGTTAGCTCCTCATAACTTACAGGAACAACTTCTATTTGTAAATCGATTCTGTCCAATAATGGACCTGATATTTTGTGTAGGTATTTTTGCACACTATTTGGACTACATGTACATGCTTTTTGGGGGTGATTAAAATAACCGCAGGGGCATGGATTCATAGAGGCAAATAGCATAAATCTACTTGGAAACTCAACAGTCTGCCTTGCCCTGGAGATGCTAACAAATCCTGCTTCCATTGGTTGACGTAGAATTTCAATAGCCGCTCTGCTGAATTCAGGTAACTCATCTAAGAATAAGACCCCATTATGTGCCATCGAAATTTCGCCAGGCTGAGGAATGGAGCCGCCACCTACCAATGCAATGGCAGACAACGAATGATGCGGGTTTCTAAAGGGTCTAATTGGCATTAGTGCTGACTTAGTTGGCAGTTTCCCAAGCAGGCTATATACTTTACTTGTTTCCAATGTTTCCGTATGACTCATGTTGGGTAAGATACTAATACTAGTTTTAGCAAGCATTGTTTTGCCGGCGCCAGGAGGCCCAACCATGATTAAATTATGCCCACCTGCTGCTGCAATTTCGATGGCTCTTTTTGCTTGATACTGTCCTTTAATATCAGCAAAGTCCACATCGGTTCTTGCAGTAATAGGATCAGGAATTGTTTCTATTTTTTGGAAAGGAGAATAAGCATCAGGATGGTTACAAAAATGAGTTACATCCGTAAGATGCTCAAAACCAAATATCTCAAGGCCATCTATGAGCGTCGCTTCTGCGGCATTCATTTTTGGAAGAATCAGACCTTTCAATCCGGCTTCTTTTGCATAAATCGCCATTGCTAATACTCCTTTTATGGGCTGAAGCGCTCCATTTAAACTTAATTCGCCCATCATTAAATATTGAGACAAAACATTGGAGTCTAGAATTTGATCAGATGCTGCAAGGATGCCAATGGCAATAGGCAAATCAAAAGCGGGGCCTGTTTTTTTGAGGTCTGCAGGGGCTAAATTAATGACCAATTTTGTCCTAGGCATATGAAATCCATTGGCTTTGATGGCTATTTCTGTTCTATGTAAACTTTCTTTGACAGCTGTGTCAGGAAGGCCAACAATACAATAGCCTTGTCCCATACTGATATTGACTTCTACTTGTATTCCGATGGCGTCCATACCATAAAGGGAGGCACCAATTGTTTTTACCAACATGTTTCTTTGAAAACTACTAATTAATCGAAACCGTATTTAAGTATTTATACGTTTTATTAAATCAACGACGCCTTCTCTTTCTAAAATAAGGTAGCCTAGTCTATCTTGACTCACCCCCTCTTTTAAATTGTAGTTGAACACAAGTGTGTTGTTTATTGCAGAGGTTTCAAAATAGTAAAATTGAATATGTGGATATATTTTCAATGCCTCACTAATCTCATATAAGTGTGTAGATAAAATACATAAAGATTGTTTTAAAGCTTGTAGACCTTCAATCACTTTTGAACTGCACTTCATGGCATCAATGATATTAGTGCCTTTGAATAATTCATCAATAAGAATGAGGTATTTTTTCCCATCCATTACTTGTGATAGGGTATGTTTAATGCGTTGTACTTCATTAAAGAAATAACTTTCTCCTTTGAGTACGTTATCAACAGTCGTGAGGTTAGTGATTAAACCATCTAAAACTGTGAGCTTGTATTTTTTTGCTGGGACACCCATACCGATATGGGCAAGGTAGGTAAGTATTCCAACCGTTTTAATGAATGTACTTTTGCCAGCCATGTTGGCGCCAGTTAAAAATAAAAAACGCTTTGATTTAGTTAAGCTAAGTTGGTTGCCAACTGCATTTGCCACAAGTGGATGTACTGCGCCCTCAAATTCAATCATTGGACTAGGTTGATCCACCCATTCAGGAAAACTAAATCCATATTGTTGCATAGCTGTGGCCATACTATAATAAGCATCTAATATATAGAATTGCTTTTGAAGGGTTTTTATTGGTGTTTTAAATTGATTAGCAAAAAAATAACCCAACTGTAATATAGCTTTTGGGTCTTTTTTTAATGATTGAATGTCTTCATCTAAGCAATCCAAGCTAGCTACATATTGTTTGATAGGGTTGATAAGCTCTTTAAATATAGGTGTATTTTGATAGGCTTCAAAAGCTTTTAGCCATTCGTTCAATGATTGCACAAAGGCAATCAAGTGGTTGACAGAGTAGGCAATTAAAGCATAGTCTGTTTTATTCCATAATTTGTACCAATGTGCGCCTAACAAACTAATTTGTCTAGGTATATGCTTAAATCCTGTACTGTAAAATTGATCGATCACCAAACAGGTGCCGTTGGAGATTTTCATTTGATCCAAAAAAGCTTTTTGCTGAACCATTATCTGAATAGCAGCTTGTCTTTCTTCTATTGCCTTAAGTGTTCCGAGAGGATGTGTGATAAATTGAAGCCATTGAATTTTACCCCCATTGGTTTTGCAAAAATCCAATTGACTTGCCAGTCCTTTGGATTCCTGGTTATCCAAAAGTCCAATATCTTGTATAGTGGTTTTGTCTACCTGCATTTAGCTTCTTGTAAACTGCATTCTGTTTCCTTTTTGTGCTTCATTAAATTGACCTTGATGGTAAACAAGGTGACCATTCACAAAAGTTGATTGAATACTGTAAGGAAATTGCGATCCTTCTAATGGGCTCCAGCCGCACTTGTATAATATATTATCCTTTGTAACTGTGTAAGGTGCTTCTTTTATCAATACTAAATCCGCAAAATAACCTTCTCTTATAAAGCCTCTTTCTTTAATTTGAAAACAAGTGGCTACTGCATGGCTCATTTTTTCTACCATTTTCTCCATGCTTAATTTCCCTTCTTGCACATATTTTAACATCAGCATCATACTATGTTGTACCAAAGGTAATCCAGCATGCGCGTGGGAATAGGCTTCTTGTTTTTCTTCCCAAGTATGAGGCGCGTGGTCGGTAGCAATGATATCTAACTGGTTATTTAATAACCCCTCCCATAAAGCTGTTCTGTTTTCTGACGCTTTGATCGCTGGGTTGCATTTAATTAAATTTCCTTTAGCTACATAGTCATCTGCAGTAAAGTGTAAGTGATGTACACAAACTTCAGCAGTAATACGTTTTTCCGCTAAAGGCTTTAGATTAGAAAACAATTGTAATTCTTTTGCAGTGCTGATATGTAAAATGTGTAAACGTGAATCAAATTTTTTTGCTAACTGAATGGCTTTAAAAGATGATTCAAAGCAAGCGTCCACATCCCTAATAATTGGATGATCGCTTGGTTCTAAAATGGCTTTGCTTGCTTCCAATGCGGCCTTATTTTTTTTAATTACTGATTCTTCCTCACAATGGGTAGCAATCAATAATTCTGATCCTTCAAAAATGCGCTCTAAAACAATAGGATTATCTACCAATAAATTTCCTGTAGAAGAACCCATGAATATCTTTATGCCGCAAACATCATTTTTTTTGGCATTAGTTTTTAATACTTCTTCTGTATTGTCTTGAGACGTGCCCATGAAAAAAGAATAGTTGGCTAATGAGTTCGCAGCTGCTATTTGATATTTGTCTTCTAATAATGTTTGTGTAAAAACAGGGGGATTGGTATTGGGCATTTCCATAAAACTAGTCACGCCTCCTGCTACAGCTGCTTTTGCTTCTGTATAAATAGTTGCTTTATGTGTCAATCCGGGTTCTCTAAAATGCACTTGATCGTCAATGGCCCCTGGCAAAAGAAATTGTCCTTCACCATCGATTTCTTGCACTGCAAATTTTGTTTCAATATTACTTGCAATTTTTTCAATCCTTCCGTCTTTGATTAATAAGTCTGCTTCAAAGCGATGCCCTTCATTCACTATAGTGGTATTTTTAATCAAGTAAGTAGACATAGTTTATTTTTAATTTTCTATATGTATGGTGAAGAAGACGTAGTTTGAACTGACTTTATCAAGATTGTTTAAAAGTGGATATGTGGTGCTTCTAGTATGGAGGTCTTTTACGCCGTAGCTTAATTTTATCTCAGGTGAAATGGTGGCATATCGTAAATAAAAACTAAGTCCTAAACCCACTTCGGCGCCTATATCCATTCCTTTTAAAACACTTGGGTAGGTATTCGTTAAATTAAGTGCTGGGTTGATTTTCCCTGCTTTATTACTAGCCATATCAAAATCCACTTTCCCGCCCAGAATTAAATAATGGCGCATTAAATTCGTATATCGAAAGCCATTGTACCTGTCAGATTGAAATTTTAATGCAATTGGTAAATGTATAATACTCGATGACACATTTAGTTTTTGATATACATCTGGATCGATAGAATTTTTTATTTTAAAATCAATCAGATTTTTAGAACCAATAATTAATAGCGTTGGATTAGCTCTCAATAAAACATGTTTTGTCAGTCTTAGTGTACCAACTAAACCAAGGTTCAAATATAAATTATTGATTGGATTGATTTCAATAATACTAGCTGGGTCAGCACTATTTGTTGGTAAAAATCGATTTGCTCTATTAAAGGCCAAATAGTTGTTGTTGATACCCAAACTCATACCAAAATAGTAGGGTAGTTCGTCATGATTAGGCTGAAACACTTCATCTCGTTGTGCTATGGCAGCACTACTTACACATAAACTTATAAGTAGTATGCTTATTTTGTCCCGCAATAAATACTGCATATGCCTAATGTTAATTTTTTTTGAATGACTTGTTTGAATCCCGCCTGTTCAAATATTTTTAAAAAGGTATTGCCTTCTGGGAAAGCAATGACACTGTCATTTAAATATTGATATGCGGCACGGTTGCCAGAAAATAGTTTACCAATTGTAGGTGTAATCCAATTCATGTAAAATTGATAAATTGGTTTAAACCAAAAACTACTAGGTTGAGAAAATTCAAGAATGACTAGTTTGCAACCAGGTTTTAAAACTCTATAAATCTCACTTAATCCTTTTTCTAGATTGGCAAAGTTACGTACACCAAATGCCACCATTACTGCATCAAAACTTTGGTCTTCAAAAGGAATAGCAGTACTATCTCCTGTGATCAATTGAATTTGATCGCTCAATCCTTTGTCTGCAATTTTAATTCTGCCATACTGCATCATGCCTTCAGAAATATCAATGCCTGTAATTCTTTTTGGTTTAATCGTTTTATGTGCCATCAATGCCATATCTGCAGTACCTGTCGCAATATCCAATAAATGATCGATTTTTTGTTGTCCAAAATTGGCAATAGCTTTTCTACGCCAGCCTTGGTCAATACCCAAACTTAAAAAGCGGTTTAAAAAATCATATCTTTTTGCAATATGATCAAACATGGTGGCTACCTGCTCTTTTTTGGCAGCATTGCTTTGTGCAAATGGTACTATTTTATCGTGTTCATATTGACTCATGTGGCAAAGATATTGATTTTGTGGATGCTTTGTTTATCTTCGTTTTTCATGAAAGCAAGGATCTATAAATCAACTGGTAGCTGGTACAGTGTAAAGCTGGAAAATGGTCAATTTCATCAAGCTCGAATAAAAGGAGTGATTAAATTAGACGCCATTACTTCTACCAATCCCATAGCTGTGGGCGATTGGGTGGAATGCGAGATCGAGTCGGGTTTAGAGCAAGCTGTCATGATTACCAATATTATAGAAAGAGACAATTATGTAGCCAGACAATCACCACATAATAAAAGACAACAACATATTATCGCTTCTAATATGGACCAGTCCATTTTGTTGGCTACTTTAAAATCTCCTAAAACTTCTCAAGGTTTCATGGATCGTTTTTTAGTTTCTTGTGAAGCTTTTCATATTCCTGCAATTATCGTGTTTAACAAAGCAGATTTATATGGGCCAGAGGAGCTTGAGAGATATGCCGAATTAGAAGCTATGTATGAGGCGGTTGGGTACAAAGTATTTCTTATCAGCATTGAACAAAAGATTGGTTTAGAACCATTGGATCATTTGTTAAAAAATAAAACGACATTGGTGAGTGGACATAGTGGTGTGGGTAAGTCTTCTTTAATCAATTACATATTTCCAGATTTAGATTTAAACACACAAGAAGTGAGCGGATGGAGTGGAAAGGGGATGCATACCACCACATTTGCACAAATGTATGATTACCCGGGAGGTGGTGCTGTGATTGATACACCGGGTATGCGAGAACTTGGATTGGTGAATTTATCTAAAGAAGAATTGGCACAATACTTTCCTGAAATGAGGGCCAGAATGCAGGATTGTCAATTCAACAATTGCCAACACATTAATGAACCAGGATGTGCTGTAAAAGCAGCCGTGGAGAAAGGATTGATTTCAGAAGCACGCTTTTTTAGTTATGTCGATCTATGGCATGGTATAGAAGACAAAAAATACTAGCATTTTTAACGAATAATTTATGGCTTATTTTGGGGGGCGTCATTGTACTCACTAAACCATGAGGCGTACTTTACATAATTGTTAGAGATACGGTTGATCTCTCCATGAATTAATTCTTCGGACACCATCTTTACTTTCTTTGCCGGTACGCCAGCGTAGATGCTTCCCGCTTCTACGATAGTACCTTCTAAAACGACAGCACCAGCTGCAATGATTGCATTGGAATGCACCACGCAAGCATCCATGACAATGCTACCCATTCCAATTAATACGTTGTCATGAATAGTGCAACCATGTACCATCGCATTATGGCCAATGGATACATTGTTACCAATATTAGTTGGGTGTTTTTGATAAGTACAATGTATGATGGCGCCGTCTTGAATATTTACTTTGTTGCCTATTTTAATATAATGGACATCCCCGCGTATCACCGCGTTAAACCAAACTGAACAATCCGACCCCATATTCACTTCGCCCACAATGGTGGCATTAGGCGCGATAAAACAATTTTTACCTATTTGAGGTTCTTTTCCGTTAACTGGTAGTATGGTTGCCATAAAAATGCGACTTTTGTGATGCAATTTAAACCGAATGTCCAGATTAAACAATAGACAATATTTTTTACAATATTTAGCACAGACTTCTCCAAAGCCAATTGGGCTTGAAGTGGAGCGTGCAGAGGGTGTGTATATTCATGATACCGCTGGTAAATCCTATATAGATTTAATTGCAGGATTTAGTGTTTGTAATATTGGACACAGTCATCCAAAAGTTATAGAAGCCATAGAAAAACAGCTTAGGCAATATATGCATGTGATTGTGTATGGTGAATTTGTTCAAGCACCTCAAGTGCAATATGCAAAAGCTTTATTGTCTTTATTACCAGAAAATTTACAGTCTATTTATTTTACCAATAGTGGTGCGGAGGCAACTGAAGGCGCCATGAAATTAGCAAAGCGTGTAACAAAACGTACTAGGATCATTGCATTTAATGGGGCTTATCACGGTAGTACACAAGGTGCATTGAGTGTGATGGGGGATGAATATTTTAGAAATGCATATCGTCCACTATTACCCGATGTATTTCATCTTAGGTATAATTGCATGGAGGATATTGAATTAATAGATCACAATGTAGCTTGCGTGATTGTTGAGCCTGTACAAGCGGAGTCAGGTGTAACCCCTGCATCTGTAGCTTGGCTAAAAGCATTAAGAGCTAAATGTGATGCTCTTTGTGCATTATTAATATTTGACGAGATACAATCAGGTTTTGGTAGAACAGGTACCTTATTTGCATTTCAACAATTTGATGTTGTGCCAGATATTTTATTAACAGGAAAAGCATTAGGAGCAGGATTGCCTTTAGGTGCATTTATTAGTTCGCCTGCTATGATGAGCACATTGACCTATGATCCTGTATTAGGTCATATCACTACATTTGGAGGCAATCCCGTAGCATGTGCGGCTGGAAAAGCAGGGTTAGAAGTTTTGCTTGAATCTGGCTGGATGAATGAAGTAAATGATAAAGAAACTTATTTGGTAGATGCATTCACTCACCCAGCTATTTTACACAAACAACATAAAGGCCTATGGATGTCTTTACAATTTGCTTCACCTGAATTAACAAGAAAAATTGCAGCCAACTGTGTAACGAATGGGGTGATTACAGATTGGTTCTTATTTGCGGAAGATCGAATTCGAATTGCACCACCATTAAGCATCACTATGGATGAGTTAAGCATTGCGGTGCAAAAAGTAAATGAAAGTATCGAACAAGCAATCTAACAATCACCAGTTCTGCAAAAACGTCTGTATAGATTTTCGTAAATAGGAATGATATGGTGGATATCAAATAATTTTGCTTGCTCTAGTGCATTGTGCTTGAAAGCTTTTAATTTGGTATCGTCCTTTAATAACTCAATTGCCCTTTCACTCATCGTTGCCACATCACCTACATTGGCGGTATAGCCTGTCTTCCCATCAATATTAATTTCACCTAGTCCACCAGCGTTTGAGCTTACCACCACTACGCTAGAAGCCATAGCTTCTAATGCAGCTAAACCAAAACTCTCATATTCTGATGGTAATAAGAATAAATCACTTACGGCTAAGATATCCTCCATCTGTTCTTGCTTGCCTAAAAAACGAACATCTGCTTCAATACCATATTGTCTTGCCAAGTCTTCCGCCACTGGGCGTTCAGGACCATCACCCACCATCAATAGTTTAGAAGGAGTAGCTGCATGAATATTTTTAAAAATTTCCATCACATTGTCGATTCTTTTTACTTTTCTAAAGTTAGAAGCGTGTACGACAATTTTTTCATCATGGGCAGAGATCACTTTTTTAAAGGCAGCTAATGGCTTTTTATTGAACCTTTTTAAATCTACAAAATTGTGAATCACTTCTATTTCTTTACGGATATCAAAATGCTTTAAGGTTTCTTGTTTTAGGTTTTCAGAAACTGCAGTAATCGCATCACTTTCATTGATAGAAAATGTCACTACTGGTTCGTAGGTTTTATCGCGACCTACTAATGTGATGTCTGTGCCGTGCAATGTGGTAATCACTGGTACTGATCTACCAATTTTTTGTTTCACGATTTGTTTGGCCGTGTAAGCAGCGGATGCATGTGGAATGGCATAATGAGCATGTATCAAATCAAGGTCATGGTTCAAGATCACATCTACCATCGTACTCGCAAGTGCTAATTCATAAGGAGGGTAGTCAAATAATGGGTAAGTAGGTACCCTTACTTCGTGGTAGAATATATTTTCATGAAAACTATTTAAACGGACCGGTTGTTGGTAGGTAATAAAGTGAATTTCATGCCCTTTTTCTGCTAAGGCTTTTCCAAGCTCTGTGGCTAACACACCACTACCACCAAATGTGGGATAACAAACAATTCCAATCTTCATTTTGTGCTATTGTAACTACAAAGAACAACTAAATAATCGATAAAGTTTAGTTATATTTAATAAATTATTTGAAAGTTAAAACAAGATGATTATGCGTAAAATTTTCCTTTTCCTTTTTACACTACCATTGATGGCACAGGCGCAATCAAAGACAGACAGTACTACAATTAAAATGATGTCCGACGAGATCATGAAAAATGGTAAAGCTTATGACTTATTAAGAGAGTTAACCAAGAATATTGGTGGCCGTTTGGCAGGTTCTCCTCAGCAACAAAATGCGGCTATTTGGGGCAAGCGACATATGGAATCATTTAAGCCTGACCAAGTGTTTATGCAAGCATGCAAAACACCCAATTGGCAACGTGGTGGAAAAGATTTTAGTGCAGTGGTTGCTGCAGATGGTAAACCAATGATGGACAAATTAGAAGTATTTGCTTTAGGAAATTCTTTATCAAGTAAGGGATTAGTGGAAGCTGAATTATTGGCAGTGGCTAATTTTGATGAATTAGAAAAAAGAAAAGACGAGGTAAAAGGAAAGATTGTTTACTACCATAGTCAATTTGATCC
>CAZBJP010000009.1:0-42765 GCA_964492205.1 uncultured Sediminibacterium sp. | reverse complement strand
AGCGGCGAAGCCGAGTTTTTAATCTCTTTTGGGACACCCTTAGGATCACCGACCGAAGGGAGGTAATCCTACTATTCCATTTATGGAATTGGGGATGCTGGAGTAAAACGACGGTCATCCCGTCTAGACCAATAAAAAAGGCCACCTAAATTGGCAGCCTTTAAATAAGATTGTTTTAGCAGTTTTACTGCTGTACGCCCACTCCGTAAAAATTCACCGTCTTAATTAAGTTATCACTCAAGAATATGGTTGCATTTTTAGTGAAATTACCCAATGATGAACCATTGAACCCTAAAGTCACAATCGTTTTTTGACCTGGTGCAATCACCGTATTTGCCTGGAACTTAGGCGTAGTGCAACCACAACTCACTTGCACATTATTCAAAGTCACAGGAGTCGCACTGATATTCTCAATAGTCACATTGAACTCGGTTGGTTTACCATAAGGGATATTACCCATATTGTAATTGTCATTCGTAAATTTCAACACTTTTGTAATATCTTTTTGAACCTGGGCTGATGGTGCACTTGTCTGAGCAAAAATTTGAGCAGAAGCAACCAACATCAATACAAATAAAATCGTCTTTTTCATATTCTTTTGTTTAATAATGATCGATCAGTAAAAACCAAATTTACCTATTTTTTATCAATTATAAATACATAACTATAACGGTTTACGACTTGTGCTTCTATATCCTTACGTGCATCACTACAATCTTTCAATAATTCACGCTCCCCTACGTTTTTAATCACTACATCATTGTTAGACAATTTAGATAAGGTACGGTAAATACGATTGGCTCTTCGAGTAGAAAGATCTTCATTGTACTCAATACTACCGTTACAATCTGCGGCGGAAACAATCACAATTTTCTTGTTTTTTACTCGCTTCACCAATTCAATCACTTTATAATAATCAGGCAGATCTTTCTCAATAATAAAGACTTGATCAAACGGATGGTGTAATTCTACGTAGACTTTAGTTAAAGATTTAAGAGAATCAATGGTTCTAATAAATTTAGTAGTCTGTACTGCTAACTCAGCTTTTCTAATAGATTCAGCAGCAGCAATTTTTGCCTGTTTAACCTGCTCGCTTAATGGAATATTAATTAAAACAACGTCTTTAATATAATCATTATTCACTTTTTGATACTGATCAGAAGTAATACTTTGTTGGAGGATGTTTCCAGCATCATCATAAGCCACTAAATCATATGCTTGATTAGGTCTTAAATTGAACTCATAATTACAATTATCATCAATCACACTGCTATCTTTTAAAATGGCTTTGCCTTGTTCATTTTTTTGATATAAGTAGATTTTTTTACCAGGCTGGCAGGAACTATCTACATAAATCTTTCCTTTAATTTTAATAAAGCTTTGTGCATAATCAAAAGACAAAATATCATCAGAACCGTGTCTATTGGTACTAAAGAATCCTTTGGTTCCCTGAATACTAAAAGCAAAATCATCTTTGGTACTGTTGATTGGATAACCCATATTCTTTAAAACTGGTTCACCATTCGTTCCCTTAATTAATCTATAAATATCCAAACCTCCTAATCCTGGATGACCATTCGAACTAATGAATAAATTACCTTCATAAAAAGTTGGAAACAATTCATTGCCTGCTGTATTGATATCCTGACCTAAGTTGACTGTGTTTTTCCAAGATCCGTCTTCATTTCTCTCCACATAATATATATCGGTACCACCTTGCCCAGTATTGTCATCTGTTACATAATACAATCTCTTTCCGTCAGGAGTAATCGCTGGATGAAAATAACTGAATTTAGGATTATTAAAAAACATTTTATGTGCATTCATCCATTTGCCTTCTCTATTAGTTGCCTCCCATATTTGTAATTGATAAATATTAGATGATTTCTTTTGATTCCTTGTATAATAAGCTTTCTTACCATCTGCAGTAAAACTTACTGCACCAAGGTTCATTTTATCACGAGCGAAGACATCAAACATTTGAACCGACTGGTTTGTTGTAGTAATTGACTGAACTCCATATTTACTTATTACTTTCTTTGTGTCATTTGGTGTAATTGATGAATAGTCAGTATAATTTTTTAAAGGTTTTTTGTCATGCCAATTTGAAGATATTAAATCACTCGATCTTAGACTATCTATATTTGGATAATAAAATAATTGCGTAAATCCTGATCCATCCCATGCAAACTCAGGAGTTAATTTCAAACGCTTAAATTGTAAAAAGTTCCAAAAAAAGAATTTCTTTTTTCTAATATTTAGCACAAATTGGTTAGACTCATATACTAAACCATTTTGGTAGATTACTCCATTGAATTCGTTAAATCCAGTATTCAGTTTCGTATTGTATATTTTAAAATCTAAAGAATCACCTAACAATTTATTTGTATTCGAAAACCCAAAATAACGCGCATCAGATAATTTGGTTTTATTACTATCCATTAATTGCTTATAAATGAATCTAGCTTTATCGTAGTGACCCAATATTGCATGCATCTCTGCCATGTCTGCATTGTATTTAGCTCCAACAGCAACTGCAAGATCAAAATATTTTACTGCACTATCGTATTGGTTCATTCTCTGATAACTGTTTGCCAATTGCAATAAAGCAATAGTATCTTTATTTTGTTCTAGTAGATACTGCTTAAACACTGGAATAGCATAAGCAAATCTTAAATGTTTATATTCTTGTTGTGCTAATTTCAACAACCCTTTTTGCTTTCTAGATTGAGCTTGTGATGTATTGAAGGATAACACTATCAACAAAAGCAGGAATAAAGAATAATTATTTTTCATGAAATCTTTTATTAAAATCTTAAATGTCTTCATTAAAAGTATCTTGTGGATTTGATCTTAGTTTTAAAATTACCAAACTCATACCTTAACATAAATTCATGAGAACCTTTGGTAAAATATTTAAGTGGATTAAACGGCATGTCATAGGCATATCCAATCCTGACTTGTTGCGTTGCTTGTAATTCTACCATACCAACAAATGCATCACCTGTTCTATAACTTCCACCTAATCCAAGTATATCCTTAAGCCAAATATTTATATTCAAATCGGCTTCTATAGGTGCGCCACTAACCATCTTCACCATGGTTGAAGGTTTTAATTTTACGTCTTCATTGATATCAAAAACATAACCAGCATTGACAAATAAATGAAAATCATCCGCTTTGTCAATACCTGTTATTAAGTTCTCATAACTTGCTAAACGAGATTTCAAAACACTAGGAGTTGAAATTCCTGCATAAAAAAGATCTGTATTATAATAGATACCCATCCCAACTGAAGGGTTCCATTTAGAGGGCTTATCTGTACTTATAAAACTTGGATCATTAGGATTGTTCCTGTTGTTAACATCATTTAAATTGATTCGATAATTCATCATACCAAAACTAAGTCCCCCTGATAAAATACCCTTCTCAGATACCCTTATTCTTGTAGAAAGCATCCCATTAAATCCAGTGGCAGCTTCCACACCTAATCGATCATCATAGACTTGCATCCCCCAGCCCATTTTACCCTCTTTTATAGACTGATCCATACTCACTGAAGTTGTTTTAGGTGCCCCCTTAATGCCCACCCACTGATTTCTTTGGAAAAAATTTAAACTCAATGCTTCTCTATTTCCAGCATAGGCGGGATTCACCCCAAGCATATTGTACATGTACTGTGAATACATGGGTTCAGTCTGTGCAGCTACTTTCGTATTGGATAGACTAATCATAATGATTGCAATGATGCTTCCTACAAAGAGGCGGTTGACCATTTTCATATTATATTCACCTTTATACATTATCTAATAATTGTTAATGGTCCAACAAATTTGTTACTAACCCCCTCTCTGTCAATGGCATGTACAATAAAGTAATAAGTACCTTCTGGCAGGTCCTCTCCTAAGAAATTCTTAATGCCTTTACCTTTCCAGTCGTTTTTATAATCAGGATTCGCATACACTTCATTACCCCAACGATTCACCACTTTTACATCTAGTTTCATACCAAATGGATGTTTGATATACCATCTGTCATCAATGCCATCATTATTTGGCGAGAATCCTTCAGGAATATTCAATGCAATTTTGGGTACATTAAATTTAGTAACCACTCGATTAAATAAACCCTCCTTATTTTGGACAGTGTCATTACTATTTAAAACAAGTAAACCATAATCCGTCTGAGTAGACATGTTGACTGTGTTATTGTAATTACCTTCAATCTCTTCAGTTTCAATAAGCAGTTTCAATATAATTGAATCCGAAGTATTCGCTGGCAGATAAGCACCTGGCTTCAGCAATTCAATATTGGAAATACCATCAAAGACTGTATTCTTTGTAAGTGTCCCAGAACTGATTAAACTATGAACTTTGAAGCCATTTGCCCTAGCAAATGTTTTAGTTAAATCCTCTTGGACAAGAATAGAATCAATTTGTCGAGCTGTTTTATTAACAAGCTTTATATTAAATCCAATAATAAACTTACCACTTAAATCATACTCAATTGTATTGGCTGTTTTAATAAGATCATACTTACTATATTTATTTATAGGGATAATCTTAACAGTATCATACACACAAGACGTACTAATTAAATTGGTTAAGGTATCTAAAGATTTCACACACCAGATATAGGTGCCAACTGTTTTTGGCAATGCAGGTGGTATCAATGAACAATTTGTTCCATCTACATTACACCATGTAGGTATTGCATTTGTTGGAATATTTTTAATTAAGAGACTAATATTTTTAGGGTTACGCTTATCATCCACTTCATAAATAGCGTTGATTACTCCTGGTACTACTGGAGGTATTAATCCAATTCCAATAATGGTACGGATACTTTCAGATGGAATTTTATTTCTATCTGGATCCGGATTCGTTCCATTCGTTGAAGTATCCATTACCCTTAAATCTCCTGTGGTTGTGATCCCCTTAGCAATTAAATAGGTTGGCCAAACAGCGTAAGTCTTTTTGGTTTTAATGAATAATTTGAAAGTTATTTTGATAGAATCTCCTACTTGTAAATAGCTCGAAGTTTTGATTAATTGTGTATTGGTTAAACCATCAAAATTTGGATTTAAAATGGCAGTTCCGCTAATTGTTGGCTGACCGATTATTGTAGCAGAATCAGGTCCCTTTATAAATTGATTGATGTCAAAATAAGCAGCTACTGAATCAAGATTTGAATTACTAAAGTTTTTAATGACACTATTAAATTGATAAATATAGCCATCTGCTACACTATCTGGCTTAGAAGCTTCCAATGCAGATCCAATTTCATTGATTAAGAAGAATGGAACATAAGTTGGCAAAGGCTTTCCAATTTCTGTATTCAAAGGATGTGCGTTGATATTTGAATTATCATGAGAAATGGAAGTAGTTGGTTGCATACTTCTATTGCCATCTTTTTGAATCAACACTCCATCACCTGCAGAAGTAAATTGCAATACTAATGGATCAATATTTTCACCTGGCTTTAAGGTTAAATAAAAGACTACTGTACCTTCTTCATTGATGTTTAAATTCACACCATTATTAAATAAATCAGAGCCAGATAAACTCGATAATGACCTGTACTTGATGGTAAATCCATTGGTGACTTTAGAAACATAACTTGGTGATTTGGCTGCACCAAAACCTGTATAGGTTGGATTTAACACTAAGTTGCCAGCAGTCACTTTAACACTGTCTAAGACATATTTCATATCTGGCGGGAACACTTTAGATAAATCTGCATTTACTTGTACATTTTGGAGGAATAAACCTCCATTGTTCTTAATCTTCATGACAATTTTAGTTTTAAAACTATTGTCAGGTAATTTAGAAGGAAAATCAGCCTTAAGCGTTAATAAAATTCTTGGTCTTAAAATAGTTAAATCTGCAGTGTCTTTTGTAAAATTACTTGATCTACTGATGTTGTCTTTATCGGTGATTTTAATTAAAGTGTAAACCACATCTGTACCAGCTGGTGGCAACATATAGGTTACACTATCAGTGATATTCGTAACTGTATCTATACGGTCATTTAAACTATTTTTAAAGATCGCTGTATAAGGTCCCATACCATCATATATTTTCAATTTAACATGCACTGAATCTGCTGCTAATAGCGTATTGTATTTTAAATTGATTTCGCCTTGAGGTAAATAACCGACTGAAACTAATAGTAATGTTTTTGTTAAACAATTAGTAGTTTGATTTGGCTCACAAACCGATATCGTATATTTATAATAACCCTTCTTGAATGCAATGAATGTATAACTGCCATCTGGCTTTAATACAAATTTAGCCCCTGCAGGATTTTGTGCATCTGCCAAATCAACACTATAGGTTGTTCCAGCAGGAACAATATCATTTGTTGATAAATTTCCAGTTACTGGTGTTTCGATTCTAGTATAAATAGTATCGCCTACAATTACATTAGTATTTATAATCAAAGGTGGCTCAACTAATATATGTAAAGTTGCATTGGCGCAATCAACCGGAGCTGCACTACAAACTTCATAAACAATTTCAATAGGTCCGACAAATCCAGCAGTTGGAGTATAGTTATAGGTACCATTTGAGCTCATTGTAAATGTACCTTGTGCTGTAGTTGGTCCAGACAGTAAAGTTACGGTTAAATTATTGGCTGATGGATTTTTATCATTTGTTAAAACATTTCCACTTGCCGAAACCGTTCCTGTAGTTACAGCTTTAATAAAATTATAATCATCCATAGCGGTTGTCACAGGCGTTGTCCCTAAAACATCTATGTTGAAATACGCTACAGCTGTTTGACAATTTGCAGGTGTTGAATTATCACATATTGTATAGGTAACACTATCTGTTCCTACAAAGAACGGACTAGGTGTATAGCTAATCGTTCCATCACTATTCACTATTACTGTCCCATGTTTTGGTAAAGTTGTAATAGCTAAAGAACTTAAGTTTAAACTACTTCCTTCATCCCCTGCTTTATCATTCACTAATACAGCAGCTGTCACCGAGCTACCTTGTTCAAGTGTAACAAAATCATTATTAGTTACAGGTTTATCTGCAATCATAGGATCTAATACTGTAATCTCTAATGGTGAAAGTGGGCAACCGAAGGTTTGATTTGGTCCACAAACTGGTACATAATAAATGTATTTACCAGCTGTTGTAGCAGTAAAACTATAAGTACCATCTGCATTTACTACAAGCGTCGCACCAGTTGGATTTGCTGGATTTGAAGCAGGTTGTTTATAAGTGGTACCAGCTGGAACTTCGTCATTTGTTTTTAGGTTACCTGTAAGTGCAGTATTGATATTAGTCACATTAACATCTGGCTTACCTAAATTATCTACATCACGATAATCAGGGATACCATCGCTATCAGAGTCTATTGGATTTTTACCATCCGTGCCTTTTTCAATCGCATCTAATTTACCGTCTCCATCCGTATCCAGATCTAAATAGTTTGGAATACCATCTCCATCTGTATCAGTAGGTATACAAGGAGCGATACCAGTACAACCATCATCTTCAATACTATCAGGAATGCCATCATTGTCTGCATCTGTATCTCGATAATCTGGGATACCATCTGCATCAGAATCAACTGGCGTAGTACTCGTTCCTTTTTCTACCGCATCAGGTATACCATCATTATCAGAATCTGTATCTAAACAATCTGGCTTACCATCCCCATCCGTATCAATTGGTTTATTTGGATCTAATCCTTTTTCAATACTATCGGTAATGCCATCCCCATCACTATCCACATCCAGATAGTTTGGTGTACCATCACCATCGGAATCTAACAAAGTAGTTCCTGTTCCTTTTTCAATACTATCGGTAATGCCATCTCCATCACTATCTATATCTTTATAGTTTGGAATACCATCGCCATCGGTATCAGTTATTGTTTCAAATGCATCTAAAATTCCATCTGCATCACTATCTGTATCACGATAATCTGGAACACCATCTCCATCTGTATCTAAAATAGACGCAGCTGTTCCACTTTCAACACTATCCGGTATACCATCATTGTCGGAATCTACATCACGATAATCAGGGATGCCATCACCATCCGTATCTAAAGGATTGTTTCCATCAGCACCTTTTTCAATACTATCTGGAATACCATCTCCATCACTATCTGTATCATAAGGATCTGTCAAAGTTGTAGCGTCTGTATTTGGCGCAGTCGCTCCACCATTCGATGATATTGGTACTCCATTTGCATCCACACCACCATCTACTTTTCCATCACCATCCGTATCTATTCCATTAGATTCAAGTACATCCTTAATACCATCATTATCACTATCCGTATCGATTCGATTTGGTATCCCATCTCCATCTGTATCACATTCAGATACTGTAGATGTACATACACCCGCTTCTACCGTATCCAATATACCATCATTGTCATCATCAGCATCATTAATATCATAAACGCCATCATTATCTGTATCTACAGGACAACCATTTAAGTTTACTTCTCCAGTTAATAAAGGACATTGATCCACTAAATCTAATACTCCATCCCCATCCGCATCATCATCTAAATAATTCGGCTTTGTATCTCCATCTAAATCCGTAACACCTTCAAATTGATCTGTTTTATTGTCAGCATCAGAATCCAAATCAAGATGATTCGGAATACCATCACGATCAAAATCAGATGGAGTACATGGTAGAGTACCAGTACAAGCAGCATCTTCAGTTGCATCTAAAATGCCATCATTATCTGAATCCGTATCACGATAATTAGGAATACCATCTAAATCTGTATCTAATAATGTAGCGCCCGTTCCTTTTTCTATAATATCAGGAATGCCATCATTATCGCTATCCGTATCCATATAATCAGGGATACCATCTAAGTCAGTATCTAAAGGTTTAGTTCCGTCAATTCCTTTTTCTACACTATCAGGAATACCATCGTCATCACTGTCAGTATCTAAATAATTTGGTAAACCAGTTCCATCTGTATTGGTTGGATTAGTGCCATCAGCGCCTTTTTCAATTCTATCTGGAATACCATCTGCATCAGAATCAAGATCTATATAGTTTGGAATACCATCATTATCTGTGTCCGTATTTCCTTCTAAAGTATCTGGAATACCATCACCATCACTATCGATATCTAAATAATCTGGTGTGCCATCGTTGTCTGTATCCACCGGAATAGAAGTAGGGCCTTTTTCAATCGCATCAGGAATACCATCACCATCACTATCAAGGTCTTTGTAGTTTGGAATACCATCCCCATCTGTATCTGTTGGCGTACATGGTGCATTACCTGTACAACCCGCATCTTCAATACTATCTAAAATGCCATCACCATCACTATCAGTATCTAAATAATCTGGGATACTATCTGAATCACTATTGGCTAACGACGAATCAGTTCCTTTTTCAATACTATCAGGAATACCATCACCATCACTATCTAAATCTCTAAAATTTGGAATGCCATCACCATCTGTATCAGTTGGCGTACATGGTGCAGTACCAGTACAACCTGCGTCTTCTACACTATCTAAAATACCATCGCCATCGCTATCGGTATCTAAATAATCAGGCGTATTATCACCATCAGAATCTAATAATTTATTACCCGTTCCTTTTTCTATTGTATCTGGAATACCATCACCATCACTATCTGAATCCAAATAATCAGGTGTCCTGTCACCATCTGTATCCGTTGGAATACATGGTTCAGTTCCAATACAAACAGCATCTTCATTACTATCCAAAATGCCATCACTATCGCTATCTGTATCCAAATAATCAGGTATCTTATCACCATCTGTATCTAATAATGCAGTGCCAGTTCCTTTTTCGATTGCATCAGGAATACCATCTCCATCACTATCTAAATCTAAATAATCAGGCTTCCCATCTGCATCTGTATCAGCAATAGCTGTACCCGTCCCTTTTTCAATTGCATCTGTGATACCATCATTATCACTATCTAAATCTAAATAGTCAGGTGTAGTATCTCCATCTGTATTTGCTAAAGTTGTGCCAGCACCTTTTTCAATCGCATCAGCAATACCATCTCCATCACTATCCAAATCATATGGATTCGTATTACCTGTTGCATCTGTATTTGGAGGCGTTATGCCACCATTTGCGGAAGATGGAACTCCAATGCTGTCTGTGGTACCATCCGCAATACCATCTTTATTTGCATCTGTACCGTTTGCTTCAATCACGTCATTAATACCATCCCCATCACTATCTAAATCCAAACGGTTTGGAATACCATCACCATCCGTATCACAATCTACTGCTGTTGGCGAACAAGCAGCAGCTTCTACTGTATCTAGTATTCCATCATTGTCATCATCAGAATCATCCACATCGGCTAAGCCATCTCCATCACTATCTGGAGGACATCCACTTGTACTTCCTAATCCAGCAACCAATGGACACTGATCAACTTTATCTAGTATACCGTCACCATCACTATCCAAATCTAAAAAGTTCGGAGTACCATCACCATCGGTATCAATATTACCTTCGGATTGATCTGACTTTTCATCACCGTCACTATCTAAATCTCTAAAATCAGGAATACCATCACCATCTGTATCCACTGGTGTTGTACCCGTTCCTTTTTCAATGGCATCTGTAATACCATCATTATCAGCATCTGTATCACGATAATCAGGAAGACCATCACCATCTGTATCAAGTGGTGAAGTGCCTGTACCTTTTTCAACACTATCTAAAATTCCATCATTATCTGAATCGGTATCTAAATAATCTGGCGTACCATCACTGTCGGTATCAAGAGGTGTAAACCCATTTGCCCCTTTTTCAATTGCATCTGTAATGCCATCTCCATCACTATCTAAATCTATATAGTTTGGTGTGCCATCTCCATCTGTATCCGTTGGAATACATGGTGCAGTACCTGTACAACCAGCATCTTCAATACTATCAGGAATACCATCTCCATCACTATCAATATCTATATAGTTAGGAATGCCATCTCCATCAGTATCGATAGGTGAAGTACCCGTTCCTTTTTCAATACTATCTGGAATACCATCCCCATCACTATCCTTGTCTAAATAGTTTGGAATACCATCACCATCTGTGTCTAATAATGTGGCACTGGTACCTTTTTCAAGACTATCAGAAAGTCCATCTCCATCACTATCTAAGTCTCTATAGTTTGAAGTACCATCTCCATCTGTATCGGTTGCACCTTCAATGCTATCAAGGATACCATCATTATCTGAATTCAAATCCAAATAATCTGGCTTACCATCACCGTCAGTATCTGTTGGAATACAAGGCGCAGTGCCTGTACAAACATCATCCTCAACACTATCTAAAATTCCATCACCATCACTATCCGTATCTAAATAATTTGGCGTGCCATCACTATCTGAATCTAATAATGTAGTACCAGTGCCTTTTTCTATACTATCAGGAAGTCCATCACCATCACTGTCCAAATCTAAATAATCTGGAATACGATCTCCATCTGTATCTAACAATGTTGTGCCCGTTCCTTTTTCAACACTGTCTAAAATACCGTCTCCATCAGAATCTACATCACGGAAGTCTGGTGTACCATCCCCATCACTATCAACAGGTGAAGTGCTTATACCTTTTTCTATATTATCTAAAATACCATCATTGTCTGAATCCGTATCTAAATAATCTGGTTTACCATCTTTATCTGTATCTGTTGGTGTACATGGTGTAGTACCCGAACATGCACTGTCTTCATCTGCATCAGTAATACCATCTCCATCACTGTCTACATCACGATAATCCGGTGTGCCATCACCGTCTGTATCAGTGGGTGCACATGGCAAAAATCCTATACATATTGCGTCTTCTAAACTATCTGGAATGCCGTCTCCATCAGAATCAGTATCTAAATAATCTGGTACAGTGTCTCCATCCGTATCTAATGGTGTTGTACCAGTACCTTTTTCAGTTGCATCCGGGATACCATCCCCATCCGCATCTATAGGGGTCATGGTAATGGATAAGGTACCAGAACTTGTAGCAGTACCATCGGTTGTTGAATATCCAATCACTGGAACTGATCCAATATAATTTAAAGCAGGTGTGAATGTAAAACTTCCATCTACATTCATTAAAATAGTTCCCACACCAGCAATGGTCGTTAACTGACCCACTGGATATGTTACTCCAGCAATCGTAATATTAGAGACTGTTAAACTTGCTCCTTCAACATCTCTATCATTAGTTATTACATTACCAGTAACCGGCGTATTAATTGGTGCTGATTCAATATCGTTTACCACTATTGGGGCATCATTCACCGCACCTACTACTATCGTTAGATTACCTTTTGTTGTTCCACCTTGACCATCACTTACGGTGTATTCAATTACAGGAACAATACCATTGTAATTTAATGCAGGTGTAAAGGTATAAGTTCCGTCTGTATTAATCGTAATTGTACCAACACCAGGAATTGTTGTAGTTGAAGTAAAAGTTGCAGAATTACCAGCAATGGTGAATTGTGTAATGGATAATGCACTTCTAGCTTGTTCAGGATCAGAATCATTCGTTAATAAATTACCTGATGCAATCCCGTCTTCTTGAATATTTACCGCTTCATTCACCACAATTGGTGGATCATTTACTAGTGTTATGGTAATACTTAAATTACCTGTTGCAATAGCACCAGTTCCATCATTTACAGAATAAGTAATGACAGGAACTGTTCCATTATAATTGAGTAATGGTGTAAATGAATAAGTACCATCTGCTTTAACCAAGATTGTTCCTACATTAGAAATATCAACAATGCTACCTGGAGTATAAGTGACTGCAGTTCCAGTGCCCACACCTGCAATAGTGAATTGAGTTACTGTTAAAGAAGCTGTGCCTGATTCAATATCAGTATCATTGGTTAAAAGAGTACCAGCAACAACTGTATTTTCTGGTTCCGTTCTTGTTTCACTTGTAATGTTAGGCGCATCATTAACAGGTGTTACTTTAATATTTAAAGTTGCATTGTCTGCTCCACCATATGCATCAACAGCTGTGTAAGTAATCACAGGAAGAGTGCCATTATAATTAGCATCAGGTGTGAATGTGAATGAGCCATCAGTGTTGATAATTAATGTACCCACACCTGGAATTGTAGCTATTGTTGAAGCACTAAAGGTTCCAGCTATGCCTGCTATGGTAAATTGTGAAACCGTGATTGGATTTCCATCAGGATCTGTATCATTGGTTAATACATTACCCGTAATTGGTGTATCCTCAGGAGTGGTGATATTATCATCATTCACAGCCATTGGCGTATCGTTCACCGCAGTAACAGTAATAGTTAAATTTGCATCATCTGTTCCGCCATTGCCATCACTTATTTTATAGGTAATTACTGGGACTGTTCCATTATAATTAAAGAAAGGCGTGAATGTATAAGTTCCATTTGCATTCACAACAATCGTTCCAACATTTGGAATCGTTGTAGTAGCACCTGCAGGATATGTATAAGTTACTGAACTATTCCCTGAACCAATCGTAAATGAATATTCAGTAACGATTAAAGAAGCGGTTGGAGTCTCAGAATCTGTATCATCTGTTAAAACATTCCCAGAAACTGGGGTATCCTCATTGGTAGTCATTGCATCATTATTTGCAACTGGATTTTGATTGACTGGAGAAACAAATAAATCTAATAAACCGTTATCAATTGCAGTACCATCACTTAATGTGTAGGTAATAATTGGAACAGTACCTGTAAAGGTGCCAGATGAAATAAAAGTATAACTTCCATTTGGACTAATCTGAATAGTTCCATACTCAATTGAGTTTGAACTGTTAGTTAGTGATACTGTGCCAGATCCAGTAGTATAAGTATAAGTAGTACTTTCAATTGTAATACTGAATTGCGTCACCGTTAAAGATGCTGTACCAGATTCAATATCTGAATCATTCGTGAGTAAATTATCGGTTATACTACTACCAGAAGTAATTGTTATAATATCATCCGTAGCTAATGGCGGGTCATTCACATCCGTTACGTTAATATCTAATTTTCCAATATCTGAACCACCATTGCCATCACTAATGGTATATTCAATTGGAGGAACTGAACCTGTGTAACTAGCAGTAGGTGTAAATGAAAATGCGCCTATACTATTCATTGTAAATGAACCAACACCAGGAATCACAGCTACATCACCCACATTATAAGTTATGATTGCAGTCCCTAAAATAGAAAATTGAGTCACTAACAATAAATTGCCATCTGCATCCCTATCATTAGAACCATCCGTAATTACATTACCAGTTACAGGTAAATCCTGTGGTGTAGATTTAATATAATCCACCGCAACAGGCACATCATTCACCGATGTGACTTTTAAGTTCAAAGTGCCTATATCAGTTCCACCATTTGCATCTTTAGCTGTGTAATCTATGGCTGGAACAGTACCATAATAATTGGCGGCTGGTGTGAATGTAAATGAACCATCTGTGTTCATTAAAATGGTACCAACTCCCGGAATAGTTACTGTAGATGAAGGGCTGAATATTCCAGCAACTCCACTAATTGTAAATGATGTTAATGTAAGTGTTGAACCATCTGATCCTCTATCATTTGTAAAGACACTATTCGTAATTGGTGTATCTTCTGTACCTGAAATATTATCATCTACTATAGATGGTAAATTATTTAGAGAAAGCTTAGCCACATTAGTACTAACATTTCCACAAACATAATCGGATTGAGTAATTAATAATTTAAAACGATAACCGTTCATGGTACTTGTTGCATTGCTTACCGTCAAAGTCAATGTACTAGCACCAGCATAAGTAGCTGAGTTGGTCACATTCGCCCAAGTTCCACCACCATCGATACTAACTTGCCATTGATAAGTTGTAGTTCCTGTACCAGTAGTTACCCCTGCAGTAAATGTTGCGCTAGCACCTGGTAATACAAATTGATCGGTTGGTTGCGTATTGATTGTTGAAGGCTTACCAACAGATAAATAGTTATTACTTGGCGAAGCATAACTTGCTACCGTTACTTTACCGGTTGCATCCACCGTTGGCGGCAAACCAGTTCCATAATATTGATTGTCCGATCCTTGTGCAGTCGATGAGCTGTATGCTTCATTCGCATCAGAACAACCATCGCCGTCTGAATCTAGATCTAATCGGTTGGGGATTCCATCACCATCAGTATCAAAATTTTCATTTATACCAGCTGGTGTATTAGCACAAAAGAAACCAGAACCTGCTTCAATTACCATTAAAGATAAATCTGTACTAAGACTATTTGTATGGGCAATGGCAATAGTATGAGTTGTTGAGGTTGCAACAAAAGACAAATTAATTGTTTGTTGTGTAGCTTGAAGCAACTGATCTGGAGCTTGCGAAACTTGGACACCATCTCTCAACAATACAAATCTTGCGGATGTTGGTGTTGTTTCATTATTGACTGCTGATACTATTCCTGTGCTATGCGTGATTGCACCTCTAAATGAAATATGGTATGTAGTTCCTATTGTCAAACAATTAAGAGTTTGTTGGAAGGATTCACCAAAAGGAGCCCAGCTTCCTAAACTTCCGCCTCCACCTTTACTCATTCCATAAATGAAAAATGTACTAGAGTTTGAAGAAGGGAATAAAACACTTGAAGCAGTTGCTTGACCATAACTAATTTGCCAATTACCTTGATTAATATCAACAGAACCTCCATTTGCAAAATTTGACCATCCTGCGGGTGCGCTTCCTATTCCTGAAGCTGTTGCTGATAATGAAGGATTTACAATACAAGATGGTGATAAAGAACAACCGTAAAGTCCATTCTCAACACTATCTAAAATACCATCATTATCATCATCCAAATCATCTATATCAGGTACTCCATCAAAATCACTATCTAAACATCCTTTGATCGTAGCATTGGTCGCAATTGAATAGGTATAAGTACCAGTATACGAACCAGATTCTGTGCTTGTCTCTAATCCATTTGCAAAACCATTATTACCATAAGGAGCAGGGATAGTACTAGTAGTTAATTTGGAAGTACTTGAAACTCCAGATGTAGCTAGATAAGTCGTTTTAGCTTCCACCGCATCATAACAACCATCACCATCCGAATCTAAATCTAATCTATTTGGTATTCCATCTCCATCGGAATCTATATCCAAACATTTAATTAAATTTATTTTCACATCATCTATAAAATTTCCAATTGATGCACCACCAACTGACGAGACGGTTCCTATTACAAAATAAGTTTCTGTTTGTCCACTGGGTACAGTATATTCCCCTGAGTAAGTCCCCCAAGCAGAAGTTCCATCTGACATTGTTGCAAGTTGTATCGCTGATACTACAGTTGCACCAATATTCACAGAAGCTACATCAACACCGGAACGACCTCTGTGTTTTACAGACCAAGTTATTTTATCACCTGGATTAACTGATATTTTTTGATATAAAGACGATGCATAGTAAGCATTCAACTCCATATATTGATTACCTTCTGCAGCACCTGGTGTGGTAGATGTCCACATTTCCATTGTATTATCTGGTGCAGTCGTCTTCCAACCAACCATATTTGAATTAGTTGGAAAACTAATGCCAACTGGGGATTCAAAACCACCATTAACAACAACTGATGTACTTGTACAAGTAATTTCTACGCTATCTAAAATGCCATCATTATCATCATCTAAATCAATTACGTCAGTAATATTGTCACTATCAGAATCTAAACAAGCATTAATCGAATTTAATAAAGCATAATCTGTATACGTAGAAGTATAATTGATCGTACCTGAGGTAGTACCTTCATAAGCATTTAACAAACCATTCCCGTTTGTATCTGATCCTGTGGGGTAAATTGATGTACTTATAGCAGTTGTTGAACTACCTGCTTCTTTTGTATCAGCACATCCATCTCCATCAGCATCTAGATCTAAATGGTTCGGAACTCCGTCCTTATCCGTATCCAAATCTTTACATACATAAGTTGGCAAATTCAATTTATCCGATAGAATAATATTTGAATAAACTTGTGGTCCACCTGCCGAAACAGCTAATTTATAATTTGAATTTACTCCTTGATATGATGCGAATGTGGAACCATTAATTTTTACTGTTACATATCCAGTAGCAGAAATGTCAATACTATAATTGTCATTTATATTAGACACATTTGTAAAAGTCCAAGCTCCAGGAAAATATCCATAATCCGTATTTGCAGCTGCATAAAACTTATAGGCACCATCGTTCCAATTGGTAGGTGTTTGACTTGCAGCCACTGGCAATAAACCAATCATACCACTTGATCCAGCTGTTAATGGGGATCTTTTAAATTGTAAGGATATAGGTAGCGATAAAATTTGATCTGAATAGGAAGTTATCCATGATGCTGAAGATACGAGTGTAATAGAATTACTAGTTTTTGATGCAATAGCTGAACCAGAGAAACTGAAATTATTTAAATCAATTCCTACATTTTTACATTCAGTTTGTTCGCTTGTATCTAAAATACCATCATTGTCATCATCGATATCTGTAACATTTGGTACACCATCAGAATCGGTATCAATACAAGCATTTATTGTATTCAATAATGCATATTTACCATATGTAGAAGTGTAATTGATTGTACCTGTTATAGTAGCTTCATAGTCATTTAAAAGTCCATTTGTATTCGTATCAGTTCCTGTTGGATATGCCGATGAACTAGTAGCAGTTGATGAACTACCAGCTTCTTTTGCATCAGAACAACCATCACCGTCAGAATCGAGATCTAAACGATTTGGTGTCCCGTCACCATCAGAATCAAGATCTGTACAAACTATATCTGAAGGTCGCGTTGCATCAGATAATAAAATATCTGTTAATGATAAAGATCTGTAAGAAGAAACGGCTAACTTATAATCAGAAACAACCCCTTGAAATGCTTTTTTTACTGAACTATTTTTTTTCACAGTAACATACCCAGTAACCGAAATATCGATACTCCAAACATCACTCGGTAAAAGTGCATCGCTAAAATCCCATGCCGAACCAAAGTATCCATAAACACTTGTATTTTGAGGATAAAATTTGTACGCCCCATCTACCCAATCGTTTGGAGTTTTATTATATGCAGCTGGAATCAATCCAAACATGGCATAGCCTGTGGTTGATGGAATTTTAAAACTAAGGGAAATAGGTAATTTTAAATTTTCATTTGAATAAGAAGATGCCCAGAAATCTCCACCGGCAGTTTTTATGGAATTAGTTGTTTTTGCAGTAATTGCTGAACCAGTAAAAGAAATATTAGTTAAATCAATCCCATATGTGACACAATTATTCTGTTCAGATATATCTAAAATACCATCATTGTCATCATCGATATCTGTAACATTTGGTACACCATCAGAATCGGTATCAATACAAGCATTTATTGTATTCAATAATGCATATTTACCATATGTAGAAGTGTAATTGATTGTACCTGTTATAGTAGCTTCATAGTCATTTAAAAGTCCATTTGTATTCGTATCAGTTCCTGTTGGATATGCCGATGAACTAGTAGCAGTTGATGAACTACCAGCTTCTTTTGCATCAGAACAACCATCACCGTCAGAATCGAGATCTAAATGATTTTGAATACCATCATTGTCTATATCCCAGTTACAAATATTTTCTTTGAAATATATTTCAGTAGCCCATCCACCACCTGTAGTGGCAGAAATACCATATACACGATAATATTTGTAAGCAGATGTATTCGTTGGGAAAGAAGCAATATTTGAATTATTTGTTGATAAACCACCACTAGTTGTTGTTGAATTATTATTATAAGTTAAAGTTCCTGTTACATCTGTCCAAATATTGTTATCTGTACTACCTTGAATTTTATAGGTAGATGTAGTAGCAAATAAAGTTTGACCAACATAGTGTCCAAGTTCAAAATAACTTAATATTTTAGGTGTAGGGAATTCAAAATTTAGCAAAGGGCTATTCGTTAAAGACCCTGTTGGACTTACTGCAACATAAACATTTGCATCTACACCATCTATTAGATTGGTTATCGCGTTACCATTATAGGTATAACTAATCGTTGCAGGCTTAGATATGATTACACCTACTTTTGATGTCACTTTTTCTGTACAAGCTAATTCTGTTGCATCTAAAATACCATCATTATCATCATCTATATCTATAACATCTTTAATATTATCTCCATCTGTATCCGCACAAGCATTTATGGTTCTTGTTAAAGCATAATTTAAATAGGTGGATGTATAATTGATAGTTCCAGCAGTATTCCCCTCATAGTTATTTAATAATCCATTTGAGTTTGTATCAGAACCTGTTGGATATACTGAATTACTTGTTTCAGTTGTAGAACTTGAAGCCTCAATAGCATCACTGCAACCATCCCCATCTGAATCTAAATCCAAATGATTGAACTTTCCATCATTATCAGTGTCTAAATTGGAGCAGACAACTTCTCTAAAATAAACTTCATTGGCATAATTACCTTGGCCAGTAGCGCTGATTCCGTAAATTCTGTATTTATTATAGCTGGATAAATTACCAGACATACTAAACTTAATGGAATTATTACTAGCGAAAATGGGATTTGTATTCGCAATAGTTTGAGTGGTAACAATATCAGTCCAAGTTGTTCCATCGTTAGATCCTTGAATTTTATATGTACCGCCAGAGACTATTGGAATTTGATTGGGATAATTCCCTAACTCAATCAAATCCAACATTTTTTTAGCTGGTAAATTGAATTGTAATATTGTTTGATTACTCAAAGCTGCTGCTGGATATCCAACATAAGATGTTGCATCAAACCCATCAATTAAATTAGCTAAAGTATTTGTACCATTAAAGGTCCATACAACAGATGATGAAACTGTAATTCCAATTTTACTCATACTTGATGAAGCACTAATACATGATTTTTCAGTCAAATCCAAAACACCATCATTGTCGTCATCTAAATCAACTAAATCAAATACGCCATCATTATCAGTATCTGTACATGCATTTGCAGTATTGCTTAACGCATATTGATTATATATCAAGTCATAATTATAGTTTCCTTCAACAGCAGCTTCGTAAATATTTAATAACCCATTTTTATTAGCATCTGTTCCAGATGGATATAAATTAGTACTCGTTGCAGTTATAGAGCTTCCTCCTTCAATAGCATCTGCACAACCATCTCCATCAGAATCTAAATCTAAACTATTTGGAATATTATCGCCATCTGTATCTGTTGTGCATGAAACAGAATAAGCATTAGTCTGTGCAATAAAACGTATTTCTCCTAAGGTTACATTAAATGAAGGATTAATAGTCGAAGGTGTTGCAATTTCCCATCCGTTTGATGCCCCAAGATCCATTTCCTTGTCCAACCATACTTCCAAAATGTCCATTTTAATGGCTGTTAAAGCATTGATAGGTTTATCAAAATAAAATATTTTAGCATTCGGGGATGGCAAACCTAAATCTATCTCTTTAAAATAAGCTACATTATTACAATCGGTCCATGTGAATTTGACTTTTTTCATTGGTGCATCTCCACCTCCATAAGCTGTAGAACCCGGTGTCCATAATGCAACACCCTTTACATCTGTCGGAGCAGCTAAAGTAAATAACCAATCATTTGTAATATCTTGAGCATCTGAAGTATATGCAGCATTTGAAATTAATGTTGGTGAACTATGTGTTATGGTTTTTAATGAAGCTTCTGTAGTTGGAACAGCAGATAAACCAGATCCATCGGCTGCGTATATTCCAACTGATCCCCATGAAGAGACCCCAAAAGTATTCACAGGAACAGTGCTAATAGCTATTGGTGCAACAATTTGTGCTGTAGTTCCAATTCGATTACATCCACCACATTCATCACTATCCGTTATCCCATCATTATCATCATCAATATCTAAACCATCAAATATGCCATCACTATCTGTATCAATACATGCGTTTAATTCTGAATTTGTTGCATAGCTATATGTCTGCGTACCGCTATATATGCCATTATCAATAGATGTCTCTAATACATCTGCAAAACCATTTATACCCACAGGAGTTGTGTGAGCATAACTAACTACATTACTTAAAGTGGTTCCTGCTTCTCTAGCATCACTACAACCATCCCCGTCTGAATCTAAATCTAAGTGATTCGGAATAAGATCTGCATCGGATCTTCCCGTTAAACAAGTTGTTTTAGTAAATTGACTTTTGTTAAAGCTGTTACTTATATTAAATCTTATTTCTGCAACACCTCCATAATAAGAAACACCCGCTGCTCCAACTAATCGAAAATATTTAAATTTGGATGAAGCCGCTAGATTGTTAGGAACAGTTAATGTCCCTGATGAAACCGTGGAAGAAACAGGAACAGATAAATCAGTCCAGTTTGCGTTATCATTTGAACCTTGTAATTTAAATGTATTGCCAGTAGATGTATTTGAAAGGGACCAAGAAACTAAATCTAAATTTAAACTTGCAATTGGTATTGGGAATAATGCACTTACCTTAAATAGCTCTTTTCCTACCCAATTAACAGAAGGCAAAAATGCAGATTTTGTTAATGCATCCCCATCTATAGCATTAGAAATTACAAAAGTTAAGTGTGGCGCTAGTTCCGTACTAATTGAAATTGGCTTAGTTAATTCAGATGCATCATAAAAACAAGTTGGCGACTCCATTGCATCCAAAATACCATCATTGTCATCGTCGATATCCACTAAATCAGATACACCGTCACTGTCTGTGTCAGTACATGCATTCAATTCTTTATTGATGGCAAAATCATAGTTATAAGAACCAGAATAATTACCCGATTCTGTTGCAGTTTCTAACGCATCTGCAAAACCATTCGCACTGTATATTCCAACTGCGATTGAATTTACAACTCCAGTCGTTGTGGCAGTTGCAGTTCCAGCTGCTGAATTAGGATTAATTAGATTCACAATTGACCCAGTTGTCAATGTTCCGATCACTCCAGTTTCCTTGGCATCAGGACATCCATCACCGTCCGAATCTAAGTCTAAATGATTAAGAATACCATCTCGATCTGTATCATTTGTACAAATTAATTTAGGATTTGCGCTTGATCTAGTTGTAGTTGCTAAATTAAAAGTAGCTTCCGCAACACCTCCGAAATTACTTGTACCTGAAACTCCATACAATCGGAAGTATTTGTATTTTTTTCCAACTTGTAAATCATTTGTAAGAACTAAAGAAGCAGGAGGCGTATATGTTAAGGAAGTTACAGGTGAGGAATTTAAATTGTCCCAAATGACATTATCAGATGATCCTTGGAAACGGAAGGTAGAAGCTGCATCTGCTGAAATCGCACGGAAGTCAAGATCTAAAGTCAAACTTGTTATTGCAATTTGACCATTAGCTGTATATTTTAAAATTTCCTTTTCAGCTAAGTATTGTCCTGAAGCGAATGCCGAATAAGATGCGATTGAGCCGTCGATACTATTGTTTAAATTGTAGGTAGATGTTTCATTGTAAGGTAATAAATTAGAACTTACAGAATTTGGTTTAGTCAATTCAGCTAATGTATAAAAACAACTTGGAGATTCAACTGCGTCTAATACCCCATCATTGTCATCATCTATATCATCCACATTAGAAACTACATCTCCATCAGTATCTAAACAAGCTTTTATAGATGAATTGATTGCAAAATCATATGGATAGTAGCTATTATAAATACCATTGTCAACTATTGTTTCAAAAGAATTTAAAAAACCATTTGTTCCAAAATCGTTTGAATTTTCAAACTTGAAATCAGAAGTTAATTCTATTGTTGTTTTTGTTTCATAGGCGTCACTACAACCATCACCATCAGAATCTAAATCCAATATATTTGGAAATCCATCTCCATCTGTGTCACAAATTCCTGAACTGTTATAAGTATTAAACTCTGCATTTAAATAAGTAGGATTATAACTTGGATTTTGGCCAAAAATAATAGTATTAGGTCCATTTAAATTAATAGGTACTTTTTGGAATTCAGCATTAATTAGAATCATTTCTTGATAATTTCCAGTTCCATTTAATCCATCTAGTCCGAAAATTTTAACTAGTCCATTATTGCCAATTTTAACGCGTAACAAAGGTCTTTGTGCGTTCGATGGGTATGTCCATACCACACCGCTTGGCTTTTGTAATGCAAGGCCATTCGGTAATACTACATCTGTAAAGCTTGGATAAACAGTTGTACTTCCCATTGGAGCGAAATTCAACTCATCTACTGTAGTAATATTAACATTATTGACCTTTAAATTAAAATTATTGTCTAAGGTCCAAATATCTACCCATAATTCTTCTGGCCAGTTATTTAAAGTTTTAGTAAGTTTTGCAGTGCCCCCAGAATTTAAATCAAAACGAGTTAATAATGGTGAAACTCCAGGTGCTGGACATTCAACAATATCTAATACACCATCATTATCATCATCCAAATCAATCACATTTGGTATTAAGTCCCCATCTGAATCAAGGCAAGCATTAATTGTTTTATTTATACTATTTATATAATTGTAAGTTCCGCTATAAATACCACTCTCTAAACTACTCTCTAATAAATTTGCAAAACCATTTTCACCAAAAGTGCTACTTGTTGTACCAGATATGGCTACTATTGCATTTTGTAAAGTTACTGTTACAGTTCCAGACGCTATTGTTGTACCAACTAAATTTAAAGTTGTGCCGTCTGTTAATATTGCTGTCGGCATGCCTGACTCTTTTGCATCCGGACATCCATCTCCATCGGAATCTAAATCTTGATGATTTAAAATACCATCCCCGTCGGTGTCATTAGTACATTTAAGTTTCGGATGCACACTTGATACATAATCAGAAGCGACATCAAAATAGATTTCATTAGCATTACCTGCGCCGTTAATTCCACCACCACTTTGCCAAAAAATATCGTAATATTGATATGCATCTGCATTTTGTGTTACACTAAAAAATTGAGCATTAGTAGAATACAAATCAGTTGCAGGATAAGGAAAAATACTAGTGACTACAGTTGATGAAGTAGCGTTTACAGATGCATTATAAACCGTTGGGTTTGTCAGATTTGTCCACACGATACCATCTTTAGAACCTCTCAAAATCAAGTTTGTTCCATCCTTAAAATGTGAATTTCCGCCTGCATAGCCTATATATAACTTGGATAACTTCACTGGTATTTTTGTGTCAATTTGATAGACAACTCTACCTGTACCCAAGGCATTAACAGTGGATGTGTTTGCATCAAACCTTACATCATATGTGGTACCACTATTTTTACCGTCGAATAACTTATTTAAATTATCATATGATGAAGTCATTGTAAGACTTGTTGTAATAGCAATATCAGGTCTGTTCCCAAAATGCCAGTCATTTACTGTATAAAAACAATCAGGCGATTCAACTGCATCTAAAATACCATCATTGTCATCATCTAAGTCTTTATTATCAGGAACGCCATCTGCATCAGTATCTTTACAAGCAGCTATGTTTTTACTTAAGGCATACGGATCATAAACAGACGTATAATTTATGCTTCCTGCGGTGGCTCCTTCATAGTCATTCAACAAACCATTATTATTCACATCGGTTCCCGTTGGATACGTATTTATGCTAGTAGCTAATGTTGAACTCTTAGACTCTATTGCATCACTACAGCCATCTCCATCAGAATCTAAATCTAATTGGTTCGGGATGCCATCATTATCTGTATCCTGATCCGTACAGCCCGCAAAAAGTCCTACCCAGGAATTATTGGTTCCTGCTGTTTTATAAAATTCAATTCGTTTTGCAATATTTGAAATACTTAATAATATATTTGAAATATTACTGGTTGTCGCATCATATGATGTGCCGCCTACAGCCGTTAGCATAATTGAAGCTCCTGCAGGGTACGTCACATTTACATAAGAGCCTTTGTCCACTATATTATTGGCACTTAATTGGATCAAATTGTTTTGCTCATCGTAAGCCTTTACCGTAACCGACTCAGATTGATCAAGATCAGCTACAAAAAACTTCAATTGTAGATAAGGCTTAAATAAAGTAATCGAAGCAGCACTTGTTGCTGCTAATTGAACCACATCAATACTTGTATTGTAAATTCTAGTAACCACTTTTGTAGTAGTTCCAGCTAATGTTTTAAATAATGCATTATTTGCTGTATAATTAGCTAAGACACCAGGAGCAGTTGGGGCGATAGCATTCAATGGTGTTTCACAAGAAAATTCTGTTTCATCCAAAACTCCATCATTGTCATCATCCAAATCAACCAAATCTGGCAAATTATCACTGTCCGTATCTGCACAAATTGATAAACTTCTGTTTGTGGCATTTGATTCATACTTGGAAGTATAACTGACCAAACCTGATTCAATAGCTGTTTCAATCCCATCTGCTAAACCATTTAGACCGTATGGCCCTGTTGCTATAGAATTATCAACAGTGTAAGAAATTGTTTTTATAACACCATAGTTACCATTTTTAACTGTACCCGTACTTAGTGTTCCGGAAACTCCAGTTTCCAAAGCATCAGGACACTTATCCCCGTCGGAATCTAAATCCAGTCGATTCGGAATACCATCCTTATCGGTATCCTGATCAATACAATTTCTAGAAATATTTAAAGTTGTACCATTTGCTGTGGCATTTGTATTATTGTAATGGATAAATTGAAAGCTGTTTGCTTTGGCTACCGTAAATGCAAAAAATCCAGCACCTTGTGCGATAGATGTTGATTTAGGCCTCCATCGAATGGTGGTTGCAGCATAATTTGCAGGCGCATCCATCCAAGCATTGTTTACAAAAATGGATAATTCAAGTGCAGGATCTGAAAGGACTATTGGTAATCCATTCGCTGTAAAATCAAAGTATTCATCGCTAGTAACATAACCGGAAACTAGCTTCGTATTATTGCGAATAATAATATCGGTTGGATCAGAAAAAGCGACATTATAACTAGTCTTCACTCCAATCCCTGCAACAACAGATACACCAATATTACCATTCGCATCTCCACCAGGTGCACTTAATTGACTACCCACAAAAGGTTGTGAAGAACTATATGTTAAGACAGAACCATCAATGGTTCTGTCTGTAAATAAGGTAGGAGTAGAAAAATCAAGTGGCCTACTAGTTCCTTCCACACAATCTAAAATACCATCATTATCATCATCTAAATCAATTTCATCCGGAATGCCTTCACCATCTGAATCAATACAACCATTCACCCAATTATAAATAGCAGCATTATAGGTATAGGTTCCCTTATAAGTTCCATTACCAGCAAATGTTTCTAGTCCAGTCGCAAAACCATTCGCACTATAAGCTCCAGGAATAATTGTTTCATTTAAGCGACTTGCTCCTGAAACACCAGAACTGGCAATAAATGTAGTTCCAGCCTCCACTGCATCAGAACAACCATCCCCATCTGAATCTGTATCTAATCTATTTGGTATTCCATCATCATCCGTGTCTTTATCATAACAGAAAGTACCATTTACATATAAACCCAATTCCCCCATCTGCATTCCATTATCTGACTGAGCACCTACAACTGGATCCTTCGCATAAACAATAATTTCAATTTTTGAAATCTCATTGTATGTCGAACTAAATGGATACCTTGCAGAAGTAGTCTTGGAAACGATGCCATTTAAAGATTCAGTTCCAACTAAAACAGTGTTCGTACCAGTACCACTATAAATTTTAATATCAGCTCTACCAATACCATCTCCAAGTACACCATATTCATTTATTAGAGCAAAACCACTTGCCGAAAGTGGTGTCTGAGATGTTAATGTAAACGTAATAGGCGTATTTTTAAAGTCATCGCCAGAAATAGGGTTATCGGTTGTACCAGGTCTAAAAACTTCAATTCCATTGGTTAGAATACCATCAATCCAAAGGTCTGGTGTAGCCGTTGAATATTGAGGAATAAATGCTCCACCAGACATTGTAATAGATGACCAATAATCGGGTCCATAAAAATCTGTTGGTCCAGCTAAACTTACACAAGTTTGTTCTATTGTATCTAAAACGCCATCGTTATCATCATCTATATCATTTACATTAAATACACCATCTCCATCTGTATCAATACATCCTGCTATGCCAGCATTAATCACATTAGTATAAGTATAAGTTGATTTATATGCGCCACTTTCACTGGATGTTTCTAAATTGTTGTAGAATCCGTTAGCGCCAAAATCCGTTGTATTATTTGTACTAGTATATTTGAAATTAGCGGTGGTGTTTGTAGTAGATCCTGCTTCAACCGCGTCACTACATCCATCTCCATCGGAATCTAAGTCAAGTGAATTAGGCGTTCCATCATTGTCAGTATCTAAATAATTATAACAAGTGGAATAAACTGCTAAACCACCAGTACCTGAAGCTGCTGAACCCCCATTAATTATAAAGCTAAGTTCTGAGATACCAATATTTCCTGCACCAGGAATATTTTTCAATTTTACAATACCCCAAGATTGAGCAGTTGATCCGCCTAAATTAGTAGGTTTGAAATATGGAATACTAGATGAAAATGGAGCACCAACTGCTTTAGTGAAATTACCACTAAAGTTTGATCCAGTATTAGGTTGTGGTGTCCAAATAGAATTAGTAGGTCCGTACGAAGTCAATAAATCAAAATCCAATCCGTTAAGGACGGTTCCATCTGTTAACTTAACTGTAAAATTGCCAAATCGATCATCCTGATAGATAGATGCAAACTCTAGCACAACATCTGAAACTGGTTCATTAAAAGTTATTTTAAATCCACTCTCTGCCTCCGTAAAAGAATTTTTCATCCATGCAGGAAATGCCGAATTATAGCCAAATGCTCCAGTGTTGGTTCCATCAATATTTGAGAAAGTGTAAGTTGGTGTATTATTACAAATTTTTAACTCTCTACTATCTAATACACCATCATTATCATCATCTAAATCAATTATATCCGCAATGGCATCATCATCAGAATCTAAACATGCATTTTCTTTTTTATAAAGTGCATAAGCATAAGAATAAATACCACTATATAAACCACTTTCTGATGAGGTTTCCACTCCATTTGCAAAACCATTATTGCCATATGATCCAGCAGCAATAGCATCAGAAATAGTTGTGGTAGAAAGTACAATACCATCAGCACCATTTTTTATTGTACCCGAACTTAAAGCACCAATCACTCCCGCCTCCTTCGCGTCCGAACAACCATCACCATCGCTATCTAAATCCAAACTATTGATAATTCCATCATTATCAGTATCAGGATTGGGGCCCTCTAAACATTGTGTTGGTTCAATAAATGAAAATCCATGTCCATCACAGTTATTTGCAGTTAACAACCAAGTATGCTTTACTTTTAATCCTGTAACAGTGCCTAAAACTTGAATTCGCCCCATTGCAGAGGTAGAAGCCGTATTGGCACCTGATGCAGGGTTCGTAGAAACTGTTAATATATTATTAGAAACGGAAGTAGGTGTACTAACATCTAAAACTCTAAGTTGAACTGGATTGTCGTTTAAATCAAACCACTCTTCTTTTGCATAATCCACTCCGAAAAATCCAATGATTGGATTTTTTACAGATTTTCCAAATTCATAGGTTTGAATTATAGGAGCTCCACCAACTGTCATACACGTTGTAGCATCAAGACCAGCAGTAACAGCAGGTAAATAATTTCCAAATGAGGCCGCAGTAATCCCATATGTTTTTCCAACTGGAATAACTGTATTACCAGTAAGTGGTTTACACCAGTAATTTTCAACCGAATCTAAAACACCATCATTATCATCATCTAAGTCTGTCAAATCAATTACACCATCGCCATCCGAATCCAATCCAGTACATATGTTTACAGAAGAAGAAAGGGCATAGTTGAAATAGGTGGATGTGTAATTTACTATCCCACTTTCTATAGCCGTTTCAATTGCATCTGCTAAACCATTAGCACCATAATTTCCAGTAGTACCTACAATGGCATTTGCGATGGTCGTTGTAGAAGTGACTGTACCACTTGATCCGTTTTTGATAGTACCTGATGTTAGGCTCGCTGTTACACCAGCTTCTTTAGCATCTGGACAACCATCGCCATCAGAATCCAAATCAAATTGATTTGTAATTCCATCATTATCGGTATCACAGATTTCATACAAAGCGTCAGAGGAAATTGACACACTAGCATTTTGCATGGGAGCAGCTGCACCAGTATTTTGAAATTGTAAATCCTGAATTGTTGCGGTTGGAGTAAAAGTTATGTATCTAGTTTCCCATCCACAACCAAGAGTTGGCGTATATTGATCAATAATAGTATTGCCGAGCTTTGTAGTAACTTGGCCTAATTGTGCGGTTGAAGCAAATTTACCATAAAATACTTTTAGTATATATTTTCTTCCAACTACTAAATTATTCAATGTGGTTTTAAAAGCCTCTTGCGTATTGGAATAAAAATTCACCCATGAAGTGTGACCATTGGGCGCAGCTGGTGCAGTTCCAGAGCAACCACTAATCCAATTACCATAAATTGAATAAGCAGTTGTAGCAATATCTGGCGAGGAATTAGCAATGACCCAACCAGAAGGAACCGTGTATTCTTTAACGCCTGCTATGGAATTAGTAGCAGGTAAAGTAATCCCCGATTTACAATATTCATCGGTATCAGGAATACCATCATTGTCATCATCTAAATCTACAGAATTAACGATACCATCCCCATCAAAATCATCATTGGCTTCCGTGCCACCAAGTGTTTGTGAAAAGACAGCTACACTTATTGTAAGGAATAAAACTAATATAGAAAATTTAAAAAGACTATAAACGCGTAACTTACTGATCTTTATCATCTAAACAGGATTTTTTAAACGAACAAAAGTCCCATTTATTGCGCGTATTGCACTTAGAATTACTTCTAGAATATATAGAAATTAAAAGATGATTTTAGATAAAAAAGCTATTAAAATAAGTGTCGAATAAATGTGTATAGATTAATATCTAATCTAATTTTTTATTATAGAATTTGAGTGTAACTGTTGTGCCAATATTTTCTTTACTTTTTATTATCAATTCTACTTGCATTAACTTAATTAAGTGTCTTATAATTTGATAACCAATTCCATTACCTTTTTTATGTTTAGGTAGTAATTCAACTTCGTCCTTACTATGACCAGAAGTTAAGTATTGAATCATGGAAGCACTCATTCCCTCCCCTGTATCTGAAACATTGAGCTTAAAATTAGAACCTAACTTATTGTACTGAATTTTAATCAAACCACTAGAAGTGGATTTGATTGAGTTCACTATAATATTATAAAGTAATACTCTGACAGAATCGGCCCAAGATAAAATCTGAGTGTCGACTGGTATTTCATTTATAATTTTAACTTGCTCATTCTGTTTGAAGGGACTCACAAACTCAACCAAGTCTTTAACCAATACATGTAAATCAAAAAACTGTGGTTTTGGTAACGATTCTACATTATCAAATTTAACCCAATTCAACATATTTGATGTTAAGTATTCAAGTTCTTTAGATGTTACTGCAATTTGATTTATGGAATTTTTAATTTTTAAATCTTCAATTTGCTCTGCTGTATTTTTAGCTGTTATGTGCAAATATTTTAAAGGTGTTAAAACATCATGATTCATAATAGCAATAACATGATCTTTAGCTTCATTTCTTTTTTGTAAATATAGATTTAACTTATTCAAAGCGAGTGTTTTGAATGCGACTTCAGACTCCAAAACTTCTTGCCTACGTTGATAAATCAATGTTTTGAACCTGATATATAACAAAACAAGCGCAACTCCTATCAATAAATAAATCAAATACATCCAAGGATTCAAATACCATGGTATTTGAACATAATAAACAAATTCATTTAAATGCCAATTTGGAGAAATAGTATTCCTTGATCTTATAAAAATTTTATGATTGCCAAAATTTGGCTTATCAACATTGATAATTGGATTATTAATCTTAAAAGGTGTCCAATAAGAATCATCATCTAATTTATACTCTAATCGTATGTTATCTTCTGAAAGCATACCAGCTATACCAAAGTGAAAGGTTAGCCTATTCACTTTGAATGGTATATTTTTTATCTCTTTAAATGCAGCAAGTTTATTATCAATTAAGTACTTATCTAAATAAACTACAGGTTTAATGATATAGTCAGGTATAGTATTAGGATTAAATTGAATTAAACCATCAATGCCTGGTAATGATATTATACCGTTATTAAGTTTTAAAGAACATGGAGTACAACCACCATTTAATTCAAGTACATCAATGCCTTCGTTTTTTCCAAAATACTTATATATAATTTTACCTGGGCCAACAGTCCAAAAATCAATTAATGATTGCTTAGGGGCCATAAAAATTCCCTTATTGGTTGTGGCCCAAATTCTTGACTTATCATCCTCTAGATAACAATGTACATATTTATAATAACCACTTTGATCAAGTGGCATTTTCTTTATAGTGTCAGACTTATACATGTATGCGCCACTTCCATAAGTACCAATGATAAAGTATCCCCCAAGGTCATATATGCTTCTGAAATTAGCATTGTTTTTATCTCTAAAAAATAATTTGAACGTATTATTTTTTATATTGTATTTATATAATCCGTCTGTTGTTGCTACTAAAATATCATCTTTTTTAACTTGGGCTAATTGATAAACAATAAAATTAAAAGGTGTCTTTTTGAACTTTAATATTATTTCCCAATTACTATTAATTACCTTTTTTAATATGCCATACTCATTGAAAGCAAGCATATAGTTATCAACTTCAATAAAGCTATTTCGGTTTACGAACGCATTATTCTTTTGTTCAATTAGTTTAAATTTATTTAAATCAAATACAGAAATGCCATCAGAATTAGTTAAATATAATTGATTATTTTTCGTTGTGTAAGTATTTGTAGCAGATGGTCTATAAAAAATAGTAGGTGACGGTGTTTTACTTTCACCAAATATTTGTCCTGTATTAATTTGCACATTGCCATTTTTTAACTGGACTTGCGCATAAGCTGATGTACTTACTCCATTTACTAAATTATTAGGAAGTATTCTCTTAAAATATTGTGGGCGTGCAACTAGTATACCTCTATTATCTGTTCCTAAATAAATAGTATTTGTATAATTATCAACTTGAATATATCTTATAAACTCATACTTAGGAATTGATTCTAAAATCAAATCGACTTTTAATTGATCATTAACAAGATTAATTTTGTACAATTTTTTACCACTTAGTGCATACACGTCATCATAGGGACTATTTTGAAATATTTTAAAAATAGCAGATTTGCTATTTTCCTCTAAATCTGGAATATTTATCTTAGAAACAAACTTGAAAGTATAATTTTCATTACTATCTTTTAAAACTTCAATTACATTGGCATTATTTTGTAATAAAAAGAATCGATTGTTAATTGTAAAACCTTCTTCGCCATTTTTAAACTTCGCAATTTTTTTAATCTTACCATTTACTATTTTTTTTAGTTCATGATATTCGAAATTATTTGAAATAAAATAAATTTCATCTTTAAATTTAAAATTTAAATATTCAACAAGTGAAGAATCATTAGTAAATTTCAAATTATTTAATTTAAATTTATATGAAATAAAATCTTTTTGATATTTAATTAATTTAACATTTGTATCAATTACAACTTTATTTTCATTGATATAAAAAACAGATTCATCAATTAATTTGCCAAAAAAACGACCATCAATTGTTTTTTCAAAAAATACAATTCTTCCGTTGAGATTTTCATTACCAGCAATATCACCAAAACTTTGAAAACTATGACCATTATATCTAACAATACCTGACTCTGTAGCAACCCATAAAAACCTGTTTTTTGCATCAAATTGTAATCCCTTTATTGCATTGGTGGGTAATCCATTTTCTGAATTTAATCTTTGGTAAGTATACGAAATTTGTGCCCGTATGAATATAGGACAAAATAGAATCAATAGACCTAGGAATAGTAACCTTTTATATTTAATAACTAATTTGGTGCACATGTGCCAATTGTAACAAGTGGGTAAATGATTCTGCCTTTACTTTCTCAAATATATTTGATTTAATGGTAGAAACAGTGTTCATTTTTAATCCTAAACTTGCTGCGATTTCCTTTGTTCTATGGCCATTTAATAGATAATGTAGAATTTCCAACTCTCTTACCGCAAGCGTTGAGAATGGATTAATCGAGTCTTCTAATTTTCTTTTTAAGTTAAGTGGTTGATTTTTTACAAAAAGCTCCAATTGGTAGTTGATTTCTGATTCCGAAGCACCTTTGTGTAAATAAGAGTGTATATTGAATTTATTGGCAATTTTGCCATACACTTCAATTGGCTGCATAGAATGCACCAAAATAGACAATTTAGGAAACTTGGTATTGATTGATTCGATTAGCTCTAATGAATTACCATCTGGCATAATTATATCTAATATCAAGTGGGTATAAGTTGACTTTTCGATTTCAGCTTTTAATTCTTCAATGGAATTAACTGTATCAACATTAAGAACACCCATTCTATTCAAAATAGCAGTCAATCCCATTTTTACAATACTATGATCGTCTGCTATTAAAATTTTAGTCTCCATCTTTGATATTTATAATGTAAAATTACCTACAGTTTTTGGGAATTGGATGATAATTGAGTAATGTAGATTTAATTCTATAATACTAGTCTTAAATCATTCAATTTCAATTCACTATCGTTTAAAGTTCTTAAAAGATTGTAATAATTCTCTCTTCAATGTATTTGGACTAATCTTTTTTGCTAATAATGTGGCTTCTTTATCAATCAAAAAGAATAATGGATTCGTAAAAGCATCAAAAGCTTTTCTTAGTTCAATATCATCATTGATTAGCACATGCTCGTATTGGTTATTTAATTGATATTGATTGATAAAGTCCTTCCATTCAGACTTTGGGATATTAGATGCATTGCAAACTGCAAATTTCCCAATTGTAACCATTAATTCTTTTTCAAGAAATTCTATCGTACTATCCATTTTAGGAACTTCCACTTTACAGTGCTCACAATTAGGATCAAAAAAGATCAGCACGGTATAATTATAGTTTTTTGCAAAAGCATGTAAATCTTTTTTAGCACCTAATGTATCATCTAAAATCACATTCATAACAGGTGCATTGATTTGCTGAGCTTGTAATTGGGTTAATTCATTTAAGAATGCCTGCTTATTGTTCTTATCTAAAAATGCACAACTATTGTTTTTTACATATTTTTCAATCAAATAGGCATAACCTCCCGTATTATTCAACACTTCTCTATTCTTAAAAACCTTTGTGAAGTAATCAAATACAAAAGAATAAGCTTTATTCGTACATAATAATTTTTTAAAAACTTCATCTAAACCATTTGTCAAGGTGTCTCCTTGTAATGGATAAAATGAAAGATACTCTACTACAATCTGTTTCATTGTGGGCGTGAAGAATAGTTTAGGTTCATTCAAATCAAACTTTTTAAGAAAAGCATCTCTTGCTGCAAAATCCCTTTTATTCGGTACATTCTCATCTAATGTATTGAGTGTACTAAAATAGATATGTATTGCATCCGATGGTTTGAATAACTTTAGTTTAGCTTTTCTAAAAGCAATCAAAGAATCTGTTTTGATTTTAAAATAAGCCGCTTTTTGTGCTTGACTAAATTTCTTGCCTAATTTTAATTCAGCAGCATAACTACTGTCATAATTAGACAAGCTTTTTTCTAGGCGCTGATAAGCTAATAAAGCTTGATTCTTTGCTTTGTTGATTTTAGCACTTTGCAAGTAATCTGTGCCTGAGATTTCTAATGTAGTCGTATCCTTATCTTCTAAAATAAATTGAATCTTTTGCTTTGACTTTGGAAAATAAATAAAATAAATACCGCCAACTATTGACTTTGAATTTCTTATGGTTTGTATTGACTTCGTTAAATCCAGCGTGTCTTTGGGAATAAAATTTCGATCATCAAATAAGCTAGCCCTCAGATAACCAATTGAATCTGTGGTGTTTACTGCTTTTATTTTAAGCAAGAATTGTGCATTTGAAAAGATGGGCAGCAACACCCAAAAAAGTATCCCTATTCGTTTTTGCATATTCAAAATTAAAAGACAAAACTAAACAGGAATCCATCACTCAATGATTGAATAGATTTAATTCTATTTTAAGAAATCATTAATCAGATAAATCTAGCAGATATTTATCTAAAAACTACTTATTTTCGATAAAACAATCGCCCCCCAGGCACCAACGAGCATGTTTACAATCACTGAAAACGTCAAAGACGGTATTCTAGAAATTCAATTTTCTAGTCATGGGACAGACAACAAATACTACCAAATTATTTGTTCTAAAGGCAATATTTTGCAACAAGGTAAAATAACGGGCTATACCCAAAGAACTTGTTTGTATGTTGGAGATTTGAAAAAAGGGAGTTATACTTTCAAACTAGATGAAACAAATTTGAAATCATTTAGCATAATCTAATCTTTGTTTAATCCACTTTCACCTTCATAATTAATTTTCTTATCCTTCCCTCCCCGATCATGGGTGCATGTACATCCTCTGGAAAATAGATCCCAAATTGTCCTGGATGTAATTTGAAAAAATGATCTGGTGCATCTTCAAAAAATAACACATCTTTTTCTTGATTGTAAGTCCCTCTTGGTTCAACACAAGTGCTTCTAGATTTCCAACCCACAGTCTCTACACCATTAAAACATACTTGAATGTCGATATAGTCATTATGACATTCAAAGTCGGCACATGATTCCATCATCGTCATACCCTCTTCGTCAGCGATAATCGCTATGATATTTTTCCCATCCACTTCTTTCTTGCCTACTGGCATTGTGTCAAACTTCGTTTTTAAAATATAATCAAATGCAGCTGCGAACCTTGAATGCACAGCAACATATTTATTCAATTGTGTTAGTTCATCTAATATCATACAATAATTCTATTTATTATTTTTATTCGTAGCGTTTCTATTTGATGGGATTCTAATTTTTGGTAGTTCAATCTCCTCAATTTTTTCCACCACTAATAAATCTTCCAAGTCTATATTCATGGGCAACTGCCCCACTTTCACTATCGCACGTTTTCCTTTGAAACCAATCACTTCTCCTACTTGATAATTTTTTTTCAACTTCACTGTAGACCCAACTTCTATTGGCCCTGCACTTTCTTTATATTGCTTATCTACTTTTTTAGCCAACTTGTTAATCACAATAGCTTCGTTCTTTTTAAATAGTAGATTATACAAAGTCTTCATCACTTCTTCTTTCTTATCCGACTTTTTGTAATCCAAAGCAATTTGCTTCAAATTACGCTCCATCTCTTTCAAATAAGTAAACTTAAATTCCGCCAACCTATTTTGTTCTTTTAATAATTCAACCTGTTGTACATGTTTTTCTTTATTCAAAGTTTTATTCAACTCTAGCTTAAGTGCATCGTTCTCTTTAATTAACTTATGTAATTCTCTACGCTCTTTTTGCACCAATTGTAAATCCTGCTCTGTTCGATTCAACAATTTATCCAATTCAAAATGATGCGTATCGACCAATTTTCTTGCACGATTGATTAAGTGCTTTGGCAAACCAATTCTTTCTGCAATAGCAAATGTATAAGAGCTTCCTGGCTTTCCAATCACCAACTGATACAAGGGCTCTAACTTCACCTCATCAAACTGCATTGCTCCATTCACAATCCCTTTATTGTGGTTAGCCATCACTTTTAAATTCAGGTAATGTGTTGTCACAATACCTTGCGCATGTTTGTGTGAAAGCTCTTCCAAAATCACTTCCGCAAAGGCACCACCTAAATGTGGATCAGATCCACTTCCTAATTCATCTATAAAAAACAAGGTCTTTCCATTCGCATTTTCTATAAAGTACTTCATATGTGTCAAATGACTACTATAGGTACTTAATTCAAATGCTAAATTCTGTGTATCGCCTAATTGTATAAATAATTGTTTGTAAATACCCATCTGAGAATCTGGATGTACTGGCACCAATAAACCTGACTGCAACATCACTTGATTCAACCCAAGGGTTTTCATTGACACCGTCTTACCTCCAGCATTGGGTCCACTGATGATTAAGATCCTTGCCTCGTCATCCAAATCCAGATTGACCGGAATTGTTTTCTTACCCGAGACTTTATTGTACATGTACAATAAAGGATGAAAAGCTTGAATCAAATGCGAAGTCGCTTTGTTTTCAACCATTGGCAAATGCGCATTCATATCAATGGCCAACAAAGCTTTGGCTTTAATAAAATCATATTGACCCACTATTTCCAAATAGCCCATTAATAAACTTGAATAAGGCGCTAACAGTGTTGTTAAATGTCTTAAGACTCTTTGAACTTCCTTCGACTCGTCCTGTTCTAAACTAAATAATTCATTATTAAGCTCGATGGTTTCCTCAGGTTCAATAAAAGCAGTTTTTCGACTATCACTTTCTCCATGCAAGAATCCTTTTACTTGTCGTTTATATTCCGAGAATACCGCCACCACTCGACGACCATTGCTAAAGCTTTCATCAATATCTGCTGTGTAACCAGACTTAGCTAATCTTCCCAACACTTTTTCAAAAATCCTTCTTAACTCTTGTCTCTTTTTGTACAACTGCGCACGAATCTTAGCCAACTCCTCGGAAGCATTGTCTTTCACCAAGCCTCTGTCGTCTATAATTTCATCAATCGAATCAATGATGGTTTTTTCAAAATAACTTTCTGCCACCACTTCATATAAATGGCTATAGGCTGCTTTACGTTCAGCATCAAACCATTTAAATATTTGTCCCAGATGGTCCACCAATCTTCTAATCAACAACCATTGCTCTCCTGATAATTGCGCACCAGGGATTCCCAATAGTTTTACGTCTTTACGAATGTCCAAGATATAGTCACTAGGAAAATATTGATTGGCTTGTTTAATGAACTGGTATTCCTGGGTTTGCTTTAAAGCTGTTTGGATATATTTTAAATGGGTATGTATCCGCATGGCTTCAACTTGCTCTTTTCCAATGGTAGATTGACAATAATTCAATAAGATGGCTTTTATCTTATCAAATTCTAATTGAGAAAGGGCGTTGTCAGGATATACTCGCATGGGTTAAATAGGTACAAATTTAGTTAAATAAACATTAACAGCCTGAGAACAAATTGAGCCCTGATTTGTTATAAATTTAAGTAACTGCTAAATATGAAAACAATCAAACATATCACCCTTCTTTTTTGTAGTGTTATTTCACTATATGCCTGTGCCCAAGCACCTAAAAAACAAACTAAACAGCAAAAAATAAATATGGAAAATACACAAACAATTACTTTGGGGTCTGGATGTTTTTGGTGTACCGAAGCAATATACCAACGCTTAGAAGGTGTTGTTAAAGTGACAAGTGGTTATAGTGGTGGCCATGTAGAAAATCCAACTTATGAACAAGTTTGCGATAAAACCACAGGTCATGCAGAAGTTTGCCAAATCGTTTTTGATACCACTAAAATAAGCTTAGACGATATTTTATCTGTTTTTTGGAAAACACACGACCCTACCACACCAAACCAACAAGGAAATGACGTGGGCCCTCAATACAGATCTGCGGTATTCTACCACAATGAAAAACAAAAAGAAATAGCATTACAATATATTAAAGAACTAGATGCTAGTAAGGCTTGGGATAAACCAATCATTACAGAAGTTACTGCTTTTACGAAATTTTATCCAGCCGAATCCTACCACCAAAATTATTATAACAATAATGCCAACCAAGGGTATTGCAGGTATGTGATTGGGCCTAAATTAGAGAAATTTGAAAAAGTATTTAAGGATAAATTGAAAAAAGAAGATGAATAATAAGCATAGATAATCTGAACAGATTATTTTAACTTGAGGGTTCAAAATTTGATGAGCTCAACCTATTTCCATTTATGAAAAATTTCTTGCTCAGTTTTATTGGATTCGTTTTATTTTATGGGAGTTTTGCTCAACCCTTAATGAACGATGCTGATATTTTAAGAGGTAGCTTGAATGAAAATAGAGACTGGTTTGATATCAAAAAATATGTGATTGACGTTACTCCAAATTACGAAAGCAAATCAATCATTGGAGTTGTAAGCTGGAAAGCACTGGCAGTAAAACCTTCCAAGCAAATACAAATTGATTTACAAGTTCCATTGATCATTGATAGCATTGTTTTATGGTCAAATTTAAAAGATAGCTTTGCTCCAATTCGTTTACAATTTTCAAGATCTAACAATATCGCTTTAGCAAATCTAGAAAAAACAATTCCAAAAGGACAGCAATTTGGCTTAACCATTTTTTACCATGGGATACCTAAAGAAGCCATTAGACCACCTTGGGACGGAGGATGGATTTGGAAAAAAGACGACAATGGCCAACCATGGATGTCAGTGGCTTGTCAAGGTCTAGGTGCTTCGGTTTGGTATCCATGCAAAGACCATCAATCCGATGAACCAGAAGAAGGTGCAATTTTATCAATACAAGTTCCTATTGAAAAAAAATTAGTTGCAATCGGTAATGGAAGACCTGTTAATGAAAAAAATTTGGTCAACATTAATAACAACAATCGTTTCACTTGGAAAGTTAGTAATCCAATCAACAACTACAATATCATCCCTTATATTGGTGACTATGTGGGTTGGAAAGAAATTTATAAAGGATTAAAAGGAAATTTGGATCTAAGCTATTGGGTATTAAGGTCAGATTCAGCTAAAGCGGTTGAACAATTTAAACAAGTGCCTAAAATGTTGGAAGCCTTTGAATATTGGTTTGGGCCATACCCATTTTATGAAGATGGATTTCAAATGGTACAAAGCCCACATTTAGGGATGGAACACCAGTCTGCCATTGCTTATGGTAACCAATTCAAAAATGGTTATTTAGGCAGAGACTTATCTGGTTCAGGCTGGGGCTTAAAATGGGATTTCATTATTGTACACGAAAGTGGACACGAATGGTTTGCCAATAATATCACCACCAAAGACATTGCTGACATGTGGGTGCATGAAGGTTTTACGAATTATTCCGAAACTTTGTTTACTGAATATTTTTATGGAAAAAAAGCAGGTGACGAATACAATTATGGCATTCGAAAAAACATTCAAAATGACATACCATTGATTGGGCCATATGGTGTGAATCAAGAAGGTAGTAGTGACATGTATTACAAAGGTGCTAATTTATTGCACACCATTCGCCATGCAATTAACAATGATAGTTTATTTAGAAGCATTTTAATGGGTTTGAATACTCAGTTCTATCATCAAACAGTAACAACAGCACAGGTTGAAAATTATATTTCATTACGTGCAAATTTTGGATTTCAAAAAGTATTTGATCAGTATTTGAGAACTACCCAGATTCCTGTTTTAAATTACAGATATGACGAGAAGGAAAAAATATTTACCTATGAATGGAAGGACTGTGTAACAGGCTTCAACCTTCCGCTACACTTTAGTTATCTAGGTAAAAAATATAGCTTCATGCCAATGGATTATCAACCGCAACAACGTTTGATTCAAGAACCCAATTTCAACTTAAATGATTTTGTGAAGACAATCGAAAGTCAATATTATATTAGATTAGCGAAAGTAAACTAAACTAATATATTAATTTTTCAAGACCCTACCTAAACTATAAAGCCGCTTTTGCCAATAAGGTTCAGACAAATCACTGATAGTTACTCCTTGACTAGTGGATGCATGTGCGAATTTATTATTAGTCATGTATATCCCTACATGTGAAATGGAACGACTACCATCTGTTTTAAAGAATATCAAATCACCTTCTTTTAAATCAGACCAATCAATTTTTTCACTTTGTTCATATTGTTCAGCAGCTGTTCTTTTCAAATTAGTATTGTAAATCGCATTCATTACATCCAAGGTAAAATAGGAACAATCCACTCCTCTTTTACTAGACCCGCCTAACACATAAGGCGTGCCCCACCATTCATCAATTTTTTGAAGCAAAGGAATATTATTAATTTCCTCAACCGCAATATCCATTTGAATGGAATACTTTAATTGTAACCAGTTTGCTTTTTCTATATCAGTTAAATTGTCTGGCATTTTATCTGAACGTGTTGAGCTTGTTGTAACTGGTTCAGCTTCCAGTGCATCAGATGCTTTTTTTAAATAGACCCTGCCTGGTTTTACAGAAATATTATCTAAAAACTCAATGGATTGATTGTCAGATTCAGGTATTGCAACGACCGCTGGTAAATTACGCTTAGTTTTTACTTTAAACTGTGTTGTTTTTGCTTGGACTGATTGACTGAACTTTGACAAACTTGAACAACTTGTTAAAGTCAATATCAATAAGAAAAGCCCCAAAATAAATAAACTCCCTTTTTGCATCATTGGCAAGATAAGTCAAGAACCTTAAAATTGGTTCAAATAGGATTATTTTAACCCTTTTTTGTGGAAAATTAAGCTCGTTCAAGCACCCCTTTTTTACGATATTTGTGTCTTATCCCATTATCCAAAATGCCCAAATTCTCACATTTACACGTTCATACTCAATATTCTTTACTAGACGGTGCCGCTTCTATTGATGGATTGTATAAAAAAGCGATCAAGGACGAAATGCCAGCCCTTGCAATCACAGATCACGGAAATATGTTTGGTGCCTTTAATTTTGTGAGTCAAGCTTGGAAAAATACCAAAATAATTGGTAAGGACGCCAATGGAAAAGATATTTTAACACCTACCGTAAAACCAATAGTTGGTTGTGAGTTTTATGTGGTTAAAGACAGGCATATAAAACAATTTACAAAAGAAAACAAAGACGACCGTTTTCACCAAGTTCTTTTAGCAAAAAATGCAGTGGGCTATCAAAATCTAATCAAACTTACTTCATTAGGGTATATTGAGGGGATGTATAGCAAGTACCCAAGAATTGATAAAGAGTTGATTGAACAATACCACGAAGGTATTATCGCTACCACCTGTTGTATTGGTGCGTATGTACCTCAAGCCATTTTAAGAGAAGGCGAAGAAGCTGCTGAAAAAGAATTTAAATGGTGGTTAGATTTATTTGGTGAAGATTATTATATCGAAGTTCAAAGACACCAAATACCTGAGCAAGAAATCATCAACAACACCTTACTTAAATTTGCTAAAAAATACAAGGTAGCTGTCATTGCTACCAATGATAGTCATTATATCAACGAAGATGACGCTAATGCACACGATATATTATTATGTATCAATACCGGCGAAAAGCAATCTACCCCTGGCTTTGATGATTTTGTAAATGATGAACTTCAAATAAAAAATAGAAGATTCAAATTTCCGAATAACGAATTTTATTTCAAGACCCAGTCAGAAATGATTGAGTTGTTCAGTGATATTCCTGAGTCCATTGATAATACAAACGCGATTGTAGATAAAGTGGAAGTGTTGAATTTGAAGAAAGACATCCTCCTACCCGCTTTCCCAATTCCTAAAAATTTTCAGATTCATAAGGATGCCAACATGAATCAATGGGAGTTCTTAAAACATATAACTTGGGAAGGTGCACATAAAAGATATGATACTATTACTGCAGAAATTCAGGAGCGTATTGATTTTGAATTATTCACCATTCAAACGATGGGATTTGCTGGTTATTTCTTAATTGTAAGTGACTTTATAAAAGCAGGACGTGAGATGGATGTATTTGTGGGCCCTGGTCGTGGATCTGCAGCAGGTTCTGTAGTGGCTTATTGTAT
>CAZBJP010000008.1:0-43181 GCA_964492205.1 uncultured Sediminibacterium sp. | reverse complement strand
AAAAAAGCATTAACGGTAACAGCGACAGGTCCGAGTAAGACTTATGGTGTTGCATTGACAGCGGGCACAAGTGCGAGCAGTTTTACATACACAGGTACGATTAGTGGAGAGGCAGTAAGTTCGGTAACCTTAACTCCAGATGCGGCGGGTTTATCAGCTACTACCGCTGCAGGAACGAGTTATACAGTGACACCGAGTTTAGCGACGGGCACAGGAGGATTTTTAGAGAGCAACTATCTAGTGACTTATAATGCCTACACAGGGACAGTGAGTAAGTCGCAATTAATTGTCACTGCATTAACTCAGAATAAAATTTATGGGACTACGTCTCCGACTTCAGGTATTTTAAGTTCAAATTATACAGTAACAGGTTTGTTGAATAATGATAGGGTAAATGGAGTTAGTTTTCAATATAGTGGTACTCCTGCAGGAAATTTATCAAATGCATCTGTTGGAATCTATTTAATTACACCTCATACATTGATTTTGTCGCAAGGAAATCTAACAGATTATGATATCGTTTATACAACTGGAAATTTAACAATTAATAAAGCACCAATTACAATTAATATAGATGCAAAAGTAAAATCATATGGCGACCTTGATCCATCTCTAACCTATCAAATAGCAAGTGGTAATATTTTAAGCGGTGATCTTCCGCAAGGTACATTTACAAGGACTGTAGGGGAAGGTGTTGGGACTTATACAATTACAATTGGAGATTTTACTTTTGGTAATAATTACGACGAGACATTTAATGTCAATACTTTAACAATAAATAAATTACCAGTAACAATAACTGCAGATCCTAAATTTAAATTATTTAGGGGTAATGATCCTGATTTAACATATACTGCAAGCCCTTCTATTGGTACTTTATTGCCCAACGGAGAATTAATTCAGTTTACTGGAAATTTAAGTCGAAGTGAAGGAGAGCAGGTAAATAGCTATCCAATTCTACAAAATAATATAAATAATCCTAATCTTGATATAAGTTACATTGGAAATAATTTTGTTATTAGAGATATTTCTCCAATTATTTCATTTGATAAAACATATACATTCACAAAAAATACTAATATAGGCACTTTGTCTCCTATAATTGAAGGGTCTAATTTGTTTTTTAGTGTAGATAGTTTGCCGCTTGGATTGAGTATTAATTCATCAAATGGTCAAATAACTGGTACACCTTTATTTGCAAGGGCACAATCAACTTATTTACTTTATGCAACAAACACTGCAGGAGTAGATACAGCAATTTTAAAAGTGACTATATTGCCCGATCAGCCACAGGGTGGAATCAGTCTTGTAGATAGGAATTTATTAAAATCAGATTCTGTAGCTTTTATATTTAAATTTTCACAGGGAGTTGCACCTTATAAAGCGATTATTTATAATACGAGTTTGAATAAATATGATACCCTAATTAATTTGACTGATGGAATCATAAAAAAGATAGCACCTGTTGGCGATTCAACAATTTTTAAATTAATTCATTTATCAGATGCAAATAATACTTACAGAACGTCTGCATTTGATAAGGATACTGTTGCATTGGCAATTCTTTATCCAGTTATGTTATTGCAACTTAATTCAACTGCCCCAACATTAAAGTCAGATGGAAATTTTGATCTATTGCTGACGTTGAAGATGAGAAATATTGGGCAAGTCGATCTATCAAATTTACAAATAGATGCAGATTTGAGTAAGCTTTTTGAAGCCGGGTTTAAATATACAATTGATAGCATTGAAGTTTCAAATAGTTCACTAAGATTAAATCCTAATTATACTGGACTTGGTGTTTCTAATACCTTAAATTCGGTTTTAAGAACTACAATGACAAGACAAAACTACTTAAGATCGATGTCAGCTATTTATGGAAACTATTTGTTCGATAATAATGTTGGGCTGTCCATTGGCGAGGAGGCTATTATAAAGTTAAAATTATCAATACCAAAATCAGATAATACGATACCAGTAGCCTTGCAATTTAGTTATGTTGCCTTAGCTAATATAACATTATCAAATAATACAACTAGTTCTCAAGTTATTGGAGAATTGTCACATGATGCAAGTCCTTCGGAGAAGAATATTCAAGCCAAACCTGTTCAAACAATTATTTCCTTATTTCCTAATCCAAATATGGGTTCTGCTTTGCAGGTTTCCTCTGCAAAAGCGATTACTAATGGGTTTGAATTTCATTTTATTGGAAAAATAGCTAATTTAGGAAATACAAATTTGGATAGTATTGATGTGTTTTATAGCCTTGCTGATGCATTTAAATCTCCTGATATTGCTTTTCTTAAAAATCCTCCAACAATAACAAAAGGCAACTTGGTTTACAATAGTAAATATGATGGTTTAAATAATACACTTTTGCTACATCAGTCTAATAATCTTCCGTTAGGAGATAGTATAAGTTTTGAATTTGATGTTGTTGTGAATACAGCTAAAATAAATGCGACATGGTTGAATCAATTGATTGCGAAGAGTTTTTCAACATTAGATAGAATTGCTATTTCAGATACATCGGTTGATGGTTTATTGTTTGATCCTAATAAAGATGGACTTGGTTATGAGTCTAGTTTTACACGTGCTACATTAAATTATACTTATCCAGTTGCGCCAGTGGTGGAGAATCTGAGTTTTGTATATGGCACTACACCTTTAAAAACTTTAAGAGGGTTGTTACAATCTTATCCAACTGCCACCATTCCAGTATGGTGTGATATGGTAAAAGCTAAGTGCGATACAGTAGCACCAGTCATGCCTAAAGCTATTGGTCGATATATTTATGAATTAAGGTCTTTTGATCCAGTATCTAATTTATATAGTATTGTACCAAGCTATGATACGATAATAGTAAAGCCAACTTTACCTATTGTAAAAAACAGGATCTATATTATTGGATTAACAACCAATCCTGCTGACATTAGTGCTCAGGTGATTGGATTGAGTAATAGTTCAATTCGTTTTTATATACAGAATACTTTACAAAATACAATTCCTAATCTATTGAATGTGCCTGCTACAATCACATATGGTGTGAGCCAAATTGTTAATGGTGTTGAGGGTGATAAAGAGAATTTAACTTTACAGTATTTAACAACCAATGAAGTAGTGCATTTGCAGAAAATTGCAGCGAGTTCAAAAGTGTTGCCAAATGGTTTATTTGAGGTGAATTATCAATTTGTAATTCAAAATTTAATCAATGACACATTAACTTCAGTTAGCTTAAAAGATGATTTAGCATCACAATTACCAATTGGTGTAATGTCAAATTTAAGTTCAATTCGTGCATGGAACCGATTGCAGGTGAATAACCAGTTTAATGGAAAGTCTAATATGGAGTTGTTACAACCTACTAGTTTCATAATACCGAGAGGGTATGATACAGTTCATTTGCAATTACATTTGGATGCAGGTGGTTATGCTGGTTTGATCTCCAATCAAGCCAATCTTACTGTAACTACTCCTTATGGTGTGGTGGCAATGAATTCTTCTGATAAAACCAAGGCCATTGAATCTAGTAAAATGCCAACGGTATTTACTTTGCCAGTGTTGTCCATTAAAATTGCAGAAGGATTTTCTCCTAATAATGATGGAATAGATGATAAATGGGTGATTATAAAACCATTTGGAACTAGAATTGCTGTAAGGGTGTACAATCGTTGGGGAGCAGAAGTATATAGCAATGTCAACTATCAAAATAATTGGGATGGTAGGGCAGATAGACAAATGTTGGGTGATTTCTTGCCAGAAGGTACTTACTATTATATTGTAGAATCATTTGATAGTAATGGAGGTCAGCAAAAATTCAATGGTTCACTCACGATTGTGAAATAGCATAAATAGATAAAGACTGGGCTTTTACAGCCATGTTTTTATTTTAAAAATTTTTATGTCATTTATTAAATTGTTTCATTTTTTAAATTAATCTATTGTGAAATTGTCTAATTTTAATAGGCATTGAATCAATTCATGTAACAACTTCGTTTTTATGGCAAAATTTACACTCGAAATCAATCGCAAAATGGTCGAAGTGGACGTAGATCCATCTACACCTTTATTATGGGTGCTCAGAGATGAACTACAATTAACAGGAACCAAATTTGGTTGTGGCATGGCGCAATGCGGAGCATGCACAGTTCATTTGGAAGGTAATCCAGTGAGGTCCTGTAGTTTTCCAATTGCAGCAGCCGCAGGTAAAAAAGTCACTACTATCGAAGGGAATAATGAACGTATTGGAGAAGCGGTAAAAAAAGCATGGATTGAGTTGCAAGTGCCACAATGTGGATACTGTCAGTCTGGTCAAATCATGAGTGCGACTGCCTTGTTGAAATCAAAGCCTAAACCTACTGATGCAGATATTGATCAGGCAATGCAAGGTAATTTGTGCCGTTGCGGTACTTATCAACGTATTCGCGCTGCAATTCATCTTGCTGCTGAAATGATTTAATGCTCACTTCAAAAAATTACACCATGTCAACAAATCATACTTCTTTAAATCGTCGCAATTTTATTCGATTAACTGGTATCACAAGTACGGGATTAATTATAGGGCTTTCGTCTAATGCTAAAGGGCTTAGCGCATTAACCAATTTATCAGAAGCTAAGAATCCTTTTTCTTTAGGAGCCTTTATTCATATTCATCCAAATGGAGAAATTACTTTATTTAATTCAAAGCCAGAAATTGGACAGGGTACCTTTCAGTCCATTCCCGCTTTAATGGCGGAGGAGCTTGAAGTTGATTTAGATAAAGTCATCATAAAGCAAACGGATGGTCAGAAACAATTCGGCACTATGCAATTTGCTGGAGGAAGTATGTCTGTAAGATCAGAGTATCAAAATTTAAGAAAAGTGGGTGCTGCTGCAAAAGAAATGTTGATTAAAGCTGCAGCAATACAATGGGCAGTTCCAGTGGAAGAATGTTTTGCAAAAGATGCAACAATTGTGCATAAGCCTTCTGGGAAAGTTCTAGGATATGGTGCATTAGCAGAAGCTGCATCTAAATTAGAAGTGCCTGCATCTCCAAAATTAAAAGATCCAAAAGATTTTAAAATATTAGGTAAGTCAATTGCGCGTCCAGATGTGCCATTAAAAGTAAATGGTACAGCCGAATTTGGAATAGACGCATCTGTTCCTGGAATGGTCTATGCATCAATTGAACGCACACCTGTTTTTCACAGTAAATTGGTGAGTTTTGATGACACTGCAGCAAAAAAAGTGAAAGGTGTCATTGCGGTGGAGACATGTGAGCGCATTCATGGTATTTATACCTCCACTGGTGTTGCAGTGATTGCAACATCCTATTGGGCGGCGGTACAAGGCAGAAAGGCTTTAAAAGTAGTTTGGGATCATCAAGGAAATGAAAAATTCAATTCAAAAGATTTTGAACAGTCTTTAAGGGATGCAGCTAAAAAAGAAGCAGGTGCAGTGGAACACAGTCAGGGAGATTTTGATAAAGCATTTGCTGAAGCACCAGTGAAATTAGAAGCTTTTTATGAAACACCTGTGGTATCTCATTCTCCTATTGAGCCAATGAACTGTTTGGCAAGTTATACAGAGGGAAATAAACTAGAAATATGGACTTCGACGCAAGTCCCAGGAAGTGTAGTGAATGATTTTTCTAAAAAGTACAATCTGCCTGCAGAAAATATTAAAGTACATACTTTATTCAATGGGGGTGGTTTTGGAAGAAGATTGTATCCTGATTATATCCATGAAGCAGTACAGTTAACTAAGAAACTCGGAAAGCCAGTTAAAACAATATGGACAAGAGAGGATGACACGCAGCAAGGGCCATTCAGACCTATGACATTTTCAGCATTAAAAGGTGGATTAACTGCCGATGGGAAGGCCATTGCATTCCAGCATAAAGTAGTCGCACCCACTTTGGATATGAAAAAGGATTATGACAAGACCAAGGCGGATGGTACTATGACTGAAGGTATCAGCGAGCAAAAGTATGAGATCGAACACATGAAGAACTTATATGTACATCATTATATGCCTGTGCCTTTAGCTGCATGGCGTGCAGTGACAAGTACCACGCTTGCATTTTCTCATGAGTGTTTTATAGATGAAATGGCAGTTGCAGCTAAAAAAGATGGCATGCAGTTTAGATTAAACATGTTGACTAAAGATTCTGATACAAAAAATATATTACACAAATTAAAGGAAGTCTCTAATTGGGACAAGCCTTTGCCTACTGGTTGGGGAAGAGGCGTTGCGCAGTATGAATTTTTTGCAGGCCAAGGTGGGTATGTTATTGAGGTAAGTAAAAAAGGAACAGGTGTTAAAATTGAAAAAGTTTATGCAGTAATTGACTTAGGTACGGTAGTCAATCCAGATACTGTAAAAGCTCAGGTAGAAGGTGCGGCAGTTATGGCATTAACTGCAGCCATAAAAAATGGCATTACTTTTAATCAAGGAAAAACAATTCAAACTAATTATCATAATAATCCTTTGGTAAGAATCAATGAAATGCCAAAAGTAGAAGTACATATATTGGCAAATGGAGGGGCAAAAATAAAAGGAGTAGGTGAACCAGGCTTGCCACCATTTGCACCTGCTTTATGTAACGCAATTTATGCTGCCACAGGCAAGCGAATCAGAAGATTGCCTTTTGACATCAACAATATTTAACTGCTTTATTTTATAAGTGCTGAATCTGAAACCGGATGCATCCAAATGGTTGTATTTGGTTTCAGAATTTCGTTCATCATCACACCTTGTGTAAATTGTTTGCCTAAAGAACCATGAGAGTGGATTGTATTAGGTTCAATGACAACTACATCTCCTTTTTTTAATATAGTAAGTGGTTTTCCTTGTTCCATATAATACCCCTCTCCTTGAATTGCAAATATGATTTGTTTGCCAGCATGTTTATGCCAATTACTTCTTGCATTGGGTTCAAATTTCACTCTAGAGGATAGAAAATCACTAGCTGAATCATTGATGAAATAATGCACCCAAACAGTGCCTTTGAATCTTTCAGCAGGACCTTTGATCCATGTTTCGTTGGAAGTTGGGGATACTTGTTGAGCATTGAGTTGATTCATGCCCAATAGGACGATGCAAATCAAAAATGAGTATATTTTTTTCATAAACTAATTTAAATTTCTATAAGCAGTAGGAGATTGGCCAACTTGCTGTTTAAACAGTCTTGTAAAGTGCTGAGGATACTTGAATCCAAGCTCAAATGCAATTTCATTGACTGTTTTGTCCGTTTCAAATAAACGCTTTTTGGCGTATTCAATTGTTTTATTTTGAAGATAGTCTTTGACTGTTTGGCCGGTCTCTTTCTTGATTAAATCGCCAAAATAATTGGAAGATAGATGTAATTTATTTGCAAAATAAGATACAGATGGAGTGCCAATTGTTTGAGGATTTTCTGAATTAAAATAATCATTCAATAAGGCTTCAAATTTTTCTAAAATACCTCTATTGGCATTATCTCTAGTAATAAACTGACGGTCGTAAAACCTTTGGCAGTAGTCAAGAAATAGTCCAATATTAGCTGCAATTAATTTTTTACTATGCTTGTCAATGGTTTGTTTTAGTTCGAATTCAATTTTTGCAAATGAGTCTAAAATCATTTTTCTTTCTGCGTCAGATAAATGAAGTGCTTCGTTGGTCTCATAGTCAAAAAACTTATAATTGCGAATCTGCTTTCCTAATTCAGTACCTAATAAAAAATCAGGATGAAAAATTAACCCAAAACCTGCTGGTTGATAAGGTTCAGCCGGTCTTTGCATTTTCATTACTTGGCCTGGTGCAAAGAAAACTAATGTACCTGCTTGGTAATCATAGTTATGTCTTCCATATATCATATCACCACATTTTACATCTTTTAAAAAGACGCAATACATGCCATATTGAAATTTTACAGTATCAGGATTACCCCAATCCCTCAAACCTGCTTTAGAAAAATCAATCACAGTGACTAAAGGGTGTAGGGTTTCAGTATTGTTGTCAGCATTGTATTTGCTGATATTATTGATTGGGTATATTAGTTCCATTATGATCAATTTGTGAACGAATTTACTAATTCTGCATGTCTGTATTAGCAAATGGGATGTTAAATCAGTAAAATTGGTAGAAATAACAGTAGTTTATATCAACTAGTTGTGATAAGAATTAGGAACTTTGGTTATTAACTATAGCACTATGAAGCAATTATTTTGTCTTTTTATTTTATTTAATGGAAATCATTTATTTGCACAGGATGCAAGTACAATTTTTACAAAAAATGGCATCCCTATTGAAGTTCGTAATACGCCTAATAACACATTGATAGAATTACATAAAGAAGACAGTATTCTTGGTTACAACATCGCAGCTGCTAGTTTTCCTGCGTCAAAAAAATTAGATTGGCATTATCATCCAGGCGGTCAAGTACTTATTATTACAGATGGGATTGGTTATTACTAAGAAAGAGGAAAGCAAAAGCAAATAGTAAAAATGGTGAAGTCATTAGATGTCTACCAAATGTAGAACATTGGCACGGTGCTTCATCAACAACTGGTGTAACTTATATCGCTGTATATTCTATCAAAAATGGGGTAACAGTTTGGCAAAAGCCAGTAACAGATGAAGAGTATAAAAATTAATATTAAAAACATGAAATCAAAAATTTTTGCACTTTGTATTTTGGTTATGACTGCTTTCATTGTAAATGCACAAGATAACAAGGCAAGTAATGATGCCTTATCAAAAACAGCGCAAGAAATCATTCAGTTGTCAAAGCTAAAATGGCAATGGATGGCAGATAAAAATGTGGATGAATTAAATAAGCTGTTTGATGTAAAAAGCATGTTTGTCCATATGGGTGGAACATGGGGAAAGGAGCAGGAAATAAATGTAATAAAAGACGGTAATATTTGGTATAAGCAGGCCGAAGTTTATGATGTTTCTGTGAAATTATTTGGTAATACAGCCATCCTTTTAAATGACATTGATTTAGTGGCAGTTGTAGGTGGAAATGAGGTTATCAATGCCTTTATGGTGACCGAAGTCTATATAAAAGAAGGAGGTCAATGGAAGATGGGACAACTTACCTTTTCAAAATTGGTAAGGCCTGTAAAGTTGGTTCAGGGCAATCGTTAAACAGTAGTTGGAACCACAGATCAAATTGTTTGAAAATGTAAAGGTTTAGATGAAGAAAGGGGGTAATTTTAAGAACTGAATAGAGTATAAAGTATTTTAATAGTACAACATATGGCAAAGATAAATCTCACAGTAAACAGTAAAAAGTATGAGGTGGATGTTGATCCTAGTACACCAGTATTATGGGTATTGCGCGATCACCTTAATTTAATTGGCACCAAGTTTGGATGTGGTGTAGGTGCTTGCGGAGCATGTACAATACATTTAAATGGACGAGCTTTAAAATCATGTCAGTTAACAGTTTCTGCAGTAGGTGGACAAGCTATTACGACAATCGAAGGTATTGTTGATGAAAATACGGACTTACATCCTGTACAAAAAGCATGGTTGGAATTAGACGTGGCACAATGTGGCTATTGCCAAACTGGACAAATCATGGCTGCGGTTGCTCTGTTAAAAACAAAGCCGAATCCTACAGATGAAGATATCGATGCTGCCATGACGGGTAATATCTGCCGTTGCGGTACTTATATTAGGATCAAGGCAGCAATACATCAAGCAGCAAAGTCATCAACTAAATAAAATTGTACAAAATGGAAAAGAATCAAAATAATTATAATCGCCGTTCATTCCTTAAAGTTTCTTCAATAACAGGTGGGGGAATGATGATTGGATTTAGTTGGTTGGCCAATTTAGTACCTAATGAAGCTTTGGCTAGCGCAGCAACAGCCAATGATTGGGTGGAGTTGACTGGCTTTATTAAAATCACGCCAGACAATCAAGTAAAAATATTTAATCCCAATCCAGAGTTTGGAACGAATGTAATGACCTCTTTGCCAATGATGGTTAATGAGGAATTGCAAGCAGACTGGTCCAAAGTGGTGGTAGAAATGGGAGATTACGATACGCCTCGTTTTAAAACACAGTTTACAGGAGGGAGTCGTGCCATGGCGATGGCTTGGACACCATTAAGAACGGCTGGTGCCACTGCAAGAATGATGTTGATGCAGGCTGCCGCGAATGAATGGAATGTGCCAGTGGCTGAATTAACAGTTGCGAATGGTGTGGTAACGCATAAAGGAACTAACAAAAGTTTAAATTACGGCGCACTTGCTAATGCAGCGGCTAAATTGCCAAAACCAGAGAAAGTGACTTTGAAAAATCAAAATGATTTTGAATTAATTGGTACACCACAAAAAAATAAAGTAGGTAAAAATATTGTAACAGGAGATGCATTGTTCACCATGGATTATAAGCACGAGGGTATGTTAATTGCAATGGTAATTCATCCTCCTGCATTTGGTATGACCTTAAAGTCATTTGATGCCACCGAAGCTTTAAAAATGCCTGGAATCAAATCGGTATTTGATATTCAAGTGTATAAAGATGGCTATACAAGAGCAGGTTTTGATACCAGGGCATTTAATAAATTAATTGCCGTGGTAGGTAATTCTACTTGGGAAGTAATGAATGCAAGAAAGAAAGTGGTAGCTCAGTGGATTCCAATAGATACAACTAAAGAAATGGTGGCTGCATGGGGTGGTAAGAAAGAAGAAACAATTCCTGGAGGTTTAGAAAGTACAGACGAGCATATCAAGCAGATGCAAGCCATGCAACAAAAGCCAGGAAAGGTATTGAGAAAAGATGGCAATCCTGAAGCTGCATTTGCAAGTGCTAAGAAAGTATTGGAAAGAACCTATTATGCGCCTTTCTTGTCACATAATCCGATGGAGCCAATTAGTTGTTTTGCGCATGTCACAGACGAAAAAGCATTTTTTGTTGCGCCCATTCAGATACCAGATATGATGAAGCAAAACATCATGGCTAACTTGGATATACCAGGCGATAAAATAGAAATGAAATTAGCTAGAATGGGAGGTGGTTTTGGAAGACGTGCTTATGGACATTATATTATTGAAGCGGGTCATATCTCTAAAAAAGCAAAAGCACCTGTTAAATTAATTTACACAAGAGAGGATGATATGACCAATGGTATTTATCGTCCTAGCTATATGGTCACTTTCAAAGCTGCATTGGATGCAAACAACCTTGTCACTGCAATCAGCATTAAAGGGGGTGGTATTCCAGAAAATGCGATCCATGAAAACCGATTCCCTGCAGGTGCATTTGAAAATTATATTGCTGAAGGTTGGGATATCCCATCTAATATTACAATTGGGGCATATAGGGCACCAAGGTCTAATTTTATTGCATCAGCTGAGCAATCCTTCTTGGATGAACTAGCTGAAACAATTGGTAAAGATCCTCTTGATTATAGAATTGAATTATTAAAGAGAGCAAAATCAAATCCTGTAGGAAAAACCAATGAGTACGATGCAGATAGATATATTGGTGTATTAGAATTGGTGAAAGAAAAATCAAACTGGACTGCTGCTAATAATAAAAATGCAAAGCGTGGAGTAGCTGCTTATTTTTGTCATAGTTCTTATGCAGCACATGTAGTGGATGTGACCATGAAAAATGGCCAACCAGTGGTAGAAAATGTTGTATCAGCAATGGATTGTGGTGTAGTAGTCAATCCAGAAGGCGCTAAAAATATGGTAGAGGGTGCCGTGGTTGATGGTATTGGTAACGCATTGTACAGTGGTATGCGATTTGAAAAAGGGGTTGCGATGCAAAAGAATTTAAATCAATACAGGATTATAAGACACAAAGAGGCGCCTAAAAAGATCGAGGTTCATTTTGTAAAAAACAATATTGATCCAACTGGTTTGGGCGAACCTCCTTTCCCGCCAATTTTTGCTGCTTTAGCGAATGCATTATATAAAGCAACTGGAAAGCGTTTATACAACCAGCCATTTATCAATGAGTTAAATAAAGCTTAATTTTTAAAAAATACAATACAACAAAAAAGATTGCTTTATGGGCAGTCTTTTTTATTAAAGTAAAATTCACTACTATGAAAAAAGGAATATTCTTTTTGTTGACGGTTATTTTAGCAATCAGTTTGCAATCATTTAATCAACAGCCCTCTGCTGCGAATTTGCAGAACGGAAAAACGGTATATGAGACTTATTGTATGTCCTGTCATCAAGAAAATGGTAATGGTATAGAAGGTGCATTTCCCTCTTTAGTCAAGACGGGTAATTTAGTGGATAAGAACAGATTGGTTCAAATTATTACAAAAGGAATGCGAGGGCCAATCGAAGTAAAAGGAGTAAAATACAATGGAGAGATGGCGGGAGTGGAACTGACAGATAAAGAAGTAGCAGATGTTGTGAACTATATTAGAAATTCTTGGGGAAATAAAGCACCATTGATAAAAGCTTCAGATGTGATATTAGCTAAAAAAGCAGTTGTAAAAGGGTATCAACCTTATTAATTATCTACCTTTATTGAATGACTGAATTACGGGAAATTGTCAAAGCATATGACCTTGCTAAAAAAGCAGGGAAGGCTGCTGTATTAGCAACTGTAGTTCATTTAGAAGGCTCCTCTTATAGAAGGCCAGGAGCAAGGATGCTAGTGTTAGAAGACGGTATGATGATCGGTGCAATCAGTGGTGGTTGTTTAGAAGGGGATGCATTAAAAAAAGCATTGCTCACATTTTCTGATCAACGTACAAGATTAATCACCTATGACACAAGTGACGAAGCCGATGCTACGGTGGGCATACAACTAGGTTGCGAGGGTATTATTCAGGTATTATTTGAATATATAAATCAAAGCAATTCTTCTAATCCGATTGAGCTAATTAGAAAAATAATTTCAAAAAGACAAAAAGCAGTCATTGTCACTTTATTCGATTTAAAAAATAAGCAAGCAGCGCATCTGGGCACTTGTCAAATTTTTGAACAAGCAGCGCTTGACATATTGCCAGATAAATTGAAACAATTTTCTGCAGATGCATTGGTGCAATATATTGAACCATCAATTTCATTAGTGATTGTTGGTGCTGGAAATGATGCTATTCCCTTGATGAAAATGGCGACGATACTTGGATGGGATGTAAAAGTGGTAGATGGTAGACAGACGCATGCAAAGGAGGAAAGATTTATAAACGCATGCCAAGTACTAGTAAGTAAGCCTGAAAAAGTATTAGAACAATTGGAAATTGATAATCGCACTTGCTTTGTTTTGATGACGCATAATTATCAATATGATTTACAGATGATTAAAGCATTATTATTTGTTGACATTGCTTATGTTGGCTTATTGGGGCCTAAGAAAAAGTTCAATAGAATTATTGAAGACTTGCATAAAGAAGGAGTTATTCCAACGTCGGAACAATTGGCAAAAATATATGGGCCTACCGGTTTAGACATTGGTGCTGAAAATGCTGAAGAAATTGCTTCTAGTATTATTGCTGAAATACAAGCGGTAATGAATGGAAGACATGGGACAATGCTTAAATTAAAATCTACTCAAATACACAGCAAATGAGTTATTTAATTGAACATTGTGGGGTATTGATTGTAGCGGCAGGTGAAAGCAAAAGACTTGGAACACCAAAGCAATTGCTTCAATTTGAAGGTCAGTCGCTCATCAATAGACTTGTCAGTATAGTAAGAGAAGCTGGTTCTTTTCCAATCACCATAGTACTAGGGGCTGAAGCGGCTTCAATACAAGGACAATTGAAAGATAATAATTTGAATGTTGTGACAAATGAAGATTGGAGAGAAGGCATGGGGAGTTCTATCAGCGTTGGGTTAAAGCAAATGATGGATAAGGAGACTGAACTAGATGGAGTATTGATTTTAGTATGTGATCAACCATTTATAAAGCCAGAAAGTATTCAATCGCTTGTTGATTTGCAAAAAAAAACAGTTTTGCCAATGGCAGCATGTTTTTACGAAAATATCATAGGGACTCCGGCGCTTTTTCATAAGTCTATGTTTCCTAAATTATTGAAGTTAACGGGTGATATTGGTGCAAAAAAAATTATGAAAGAAGATATCGCAGATGTAGCCAAATTAAATTTCGAAAAAGGAATAATTGACATAGATACCATGGAAGACTATCAAAAAATAATTCTAGGAGAAAAATAACATGATTGTAGATAAGTTTAATAGAGTGCATGATTATTTGCGTATATCCTTGACAGATAATTGTGATCTGAGGTGTTTTTATTGCATGCCAGAAGAGGATTATCAATTTACGCCCTTGAGTAAATTGATGCAGGCAGAAGAAATTGAAGCGATCGCCAAAAAATTTGTACAAGAAGGAGTGACAAAAATTAGGTTAACAGGTGGCGAACCATTGGTAAGAAAAGACTTTGCTGCTATTTTGCAAAAATTAGCAGGCTTAAATATACAGCTTACTATGACGACCAATGGAACTCGTTTACATGAGTTTGTTGATAGTATAAAAGAATCAGGTATCAAGTCTCTCAATATTAGTTTAGATACCTTGCAAAGGGATCGATTTATTTTAATGACAAAGCGCGACAAGCATGAACAAGTGATGCGCAATATTCAATTAATGTTAGACAATGGTATTGGCGTCAAAGTGAATGTGGTAGCCATGAAGGGTATAAATGATTCAGAAATACTTGACTTTATTGAATGGACAAAAAACAGTCCTGTTCATGTTCGTTTTATTGAGTTTATGCCCTTTGACGGTAACAAATGGAACAAGGAAAAGGTATTGACATTGCAAGAAATTTTAGATAAGGCAAGTGATAAATATTTACTTGAGCCATTGACAAGAGACGCACATGAAACTGCAAAAAGATATAAGGTTCCAGGCCATCAGGGGAGCTTTGCAGTGATAAGCACGATGAGTGCGCCATTTTGTGGAGACTGTAATAGAATGCGTTTAACAGCAGATGGGAAAATGAAAAACTGTTTATTTTCAACTAATGAAACAGATTTGTTAACTGCTTTTAGAAATGGGGAAGATATCACGCCTTTGATTCACCAAAATATAGGGGACAAAAAAGAAGCACTTGGGGGTCAGTTTACAACGGACTTGAAAAAGATTGAAATAAATGAGTTGCATAATAGAACCATGATTAGTATTGGGGGTTGATGTATTAAATTTGCAATATGGAAACAATGATTACAGCAGAAAGGGCAATTGAATTAATCAAGAAGCATGTCTTGCCATTAAGTGCTGTAAAAATGAATTTGAAAGAATCGGTTGGTTTGGTGCTAGCAAATGATATAACTGCACCTATCTCGATTCCAGCTTTTCCTCAATCGAGTATGGATGGCTATGCTTTTGCTTTTGATCCTAATGTAAAGTCTTATCGATTAGTTGGAGTCATTGCGGCAGGAGATAGTAGTAAAATAGTGTTAGAAAAAGGCACTGCTGTTCGTATTTTCACAGGTGCTGTTGTGCCAGAAGGTGCGGATACAATCTTGATGCAAGAAAAGTCAAAAATTGAAGACGGCAATTTGATTATTTTACAAGATGATTTGAAGCAAGGAGATAATTTTAGACCAATAGGTTCAGATATTCAACAAGGAAAAAAAGCTGTTTCAATGGGGACAATTTTAGGTCCTACGTCTATTGGTTTTTTGGCTAATATAGGAATAGCTGAAGTGCTGGTTTATCCAAGGCCCAAAGTTGGTATTTTGCTTACAGGAAATGAATTACAAAATCCAGGTGCTCCTTTACAGTATGGGCAAGTTTATGAATCTAATAGTTATAGTTTGCAAGCGGCATTATATCAACAACAAATCATTGATGTCAAATTGGAGTTTGCTCCTGACAATCTAGACATATTGTCTTTAAAATTGAAGGAGTTGTTGGAATACAATAATATTGTATTCGTGACAGGTGGAGTTAGTGTAGGTGATTATGATTTTACTTTAAAAGCTTTTGAAGCAAATGGTGTTCTTCCTATTTTTCATAAAATAAAACAAAAGCCGGGAAAGCCATTATTGTTTGGTAAAAAAGGAGATAAACTTGTTTTTGGAATTCCTGGTAATCCAGCTTCTGTTCTAACATGTTACTATGAATATGTCTTACCAGCCATTGGTTTGATGATGTCAAAGAACTTAGCATTAGAACAAAAAAAAGTCCCAATTGGCCATGATTTTGTGAAGACAACTAGATTAAAGCAGTTTATGAAAGCATTTTACAACGGAGCGCATGTGATGTTATATTCAGGGCAGGAGTCTTATAAATTAGGATCCTATGCTGCTTCTAATTGTTTGGCAATTTTGCCAGAAGCATGCACTGAAATTAGTAAAGGTGATAAAATTGAAATTCATTTATTTCCAAATTAAGCACAAATATGACTATTTCATTCTTTATTTTATTGTTTGTTGTGGCCATATTATATGCTTCAGTAGGGCATGGAGGGGCTAGTGGTTATTTGGCTTTAATGGCATTGTATGGTTTTGCACCAGAAATCATGAAGCCAACTGCATTGATTTTAAATTTATTTGTTTCCCTTACCTCTTTCATACTTTTTTACAAAGCAGGGCATTTTAAATGGAAATTATTTTTACCATTTGCATTGGCATCTATCCCGCTATCATTTTTAGGTGGCACCATTGCACTCGACGCTGCTGTATACAAAAAAGTATTGGGTATACTTTTGTTGATTCCTGTCATTCGATTTTTCTTTTATCCTAACACGGAGGATAAGGATTTGAAAATGTCTAATCTGATTTTATCTATTTTAATAGGCGGAATTATAGGATTTTTGTCAGGTTTAATTGGTATAGGAGGAGGCATTCTTTTGTCGCCAATTTTATTGATATTAGGCTGGACGAACCAAAAACAAACTGCAGCCATAAGTGCCTTATTTATTTTTGTCAATTCTATTGCTGGATTAGCAGGGCAATATTCAAAAGGGGTACATTTAGAGCCACAAATGCTTAGTTTTGTGGGCATTGCTTTTGTGGGTGGATTGATTGGTGCATGGTTAGGCTCCTTGAAGTTCAATCATCATATTTTAAAATATACCCTTGCAGTGGTTTTATTCATGGCATCTATTAAACTAATATTAACCTAGTGAAATGAGTATTGAAGTTTTATTTTTTGGTCAATTGACAGATAAGGTGGGCTGTAATAAAACCACGATCAACAATCCTGGGACAATTGCAGCTTTCAAAATGGTTATTATAGAGACCTATCCTTTATTAGAACAAGCAAAATATACGATTGCATTAAATAATAAAGTTGCAGAGGATACCGATACAATTCAAGAACAAGACAAAATTGCGTTGATGCCACCTTTTTCGGGAGGTTAATCTCTCCATTCAATATGAAAGAATTTTTATTAAGATATCAGCGACAAATTACACTAGACGGATTCGGTATTGCAGCACAAGAAAAGCTGGCAAGAGCTAAAGTTTTGGTAATAGGAGCAGGAGGGTTGGGCTGCCCAGTTCTTCAATACCTTGCTGCAACGGGTGTGGGTCATATAGGCATTGCTGATTATGATACAGTGAGTTATTCTAATTTAAATAGGCAAGTATTATTTGGACAAGCAGATATTGGTAAATCAAAAGTGGACATTGCGAAAGATAAAGTGAAGGCATTGAATAATTTAATACAAATAGATGTTTTTCGAGAGCAATGGAATCAAGCCTTTTCTGTTGAACATTTCCCCAACTATGATATCATAGTAGATGCTACAGATAATTTTGCAAGTAGATACTTGATCAACGACGGTTGTGTACTTTTGAATAAGCCCTTGGTTTATGGTGCTGTTTCAAAATTTGAAGGACAGGTAGCAGTTTTTAATATAGAGCAAGATGGTCTAAGGCTTAATTATAGAGACATATTTCCAGAACCGCCAAGTAATAACGAGGTAACGAATTGTGCCGAAGGGGGTGTATTAGGTGTGCTACCTGGTATCATTGGTGTGATGCAGGCAACGGAAGTGATTAAGTTGATCACAGGAGTGGGTAAATCCTTAGCCAATCAACTAGTTACGTATAATGCTTTGACAAATGACTATTATAAAATTCAGTTAATTAAAAATCCAAAGGCCTTACTTAATTTGCCAAATTCTGTTGAAGCCTTTATTCAAACTAATTATGAGCAACTATGTCAATAAAAAATATTTTTCAAGAAGGACCAATAGCGGCAAATTTTATAGCAGAAAGTATTGCAAAACATGCGACCAAAACCAATATTGGTGGCCATAATATCTTTTTAGGTCAAGTTCGGGCAGATGAAATAGATGGCAATAAAGTAGCTGCTATTGAATACACGAGTCATGTGGAGATGGCATTAGAGAAAATGCATGAAATTAGAGAAGCAATTTTTGCAAAGTATCCATTAACATGCATGCATATTCATCATAGTTTGGGTGTAGTAAGCGCTGGTGAAATATGTCTTTTTGTTTTTACTTCCTCGGCACATCGTAAAGTAGCTATTGAGGCTTGTGCAGAATGTGTAGAAAGAATTAAAGCAGAGCTGCCAATATGGGGAAAGGAGCTATTTGAAGGAGAAGGGTATCAATGGAAAGAGAATAAATAAATCATTTACAACAACGAATTAATATAAACTATGGTCAATATTACACATAAGTCATCCACATTAAGAATCGCGGTGGCGACTGGCATTTTAAAGGTTTCAAAACAAGAAACAATAGATGCAATTAAAAATAAATTAGTACCCAAGGGAGATGTATTTGAATTTAGTAGAGCAGCAGGTTTATTTGCTTGCAAAAAAACTTATGAAGTGATACCAGATTGTCATCCATTACCAATAGAGTATACTTCAATTACACATGAAATTAATGGTCTTGAAATTAAAATAAGGGTAGAAGTACATACAGTGTATAAAACAGGTGTAGAAGTAGAAGCAATGCACGGCGTATCAGTAACTGCTTTAACTATGTATGATATGTTGAAACCAATCGATAAGCACATTGAAATTGGATCAATCAAATTAGAAGAAAAGAAGGGAGGCAAGACCGATATTAAATATGCGTATCCTGAAACTTTAAAAATTGCTGTGATCACATGCAGTGATAGTATAAGTAAAGGAGATGGGATAGATAAGAGTGGGGATATAGTGGTTGAAAACTTAAAAAAGCATCATTTAACGGTGGCGAATAAAAAGATCATTGCTGATGATTTTGATACCATCCAAAAAGAAGCGAAGGCTTTAGTGGAAGATGGTTACCAATTAATCTTATTTACAGGCGGCACTGGACTATCTAGAAGAGATGTAACGCCAGATGCTATTAAGCCATTAATAGAAAGAGAAGTGCCAGGTGTTATGGAAGTGGCAAGGGATTATGGTCAACAAAGAACGCCTTATGCCATGTTAAGTAGAGGAATTGCAGGATTTATTGGCGATAGTTTAATTATAACTTTACCTGGTTCGCCAAGAGGTACTGAAGAAAGTATGCAAGCGATCTTTCCCTATATTTTACATGTATTCAGAGTCAAGGAAGGCGTAAAGCATTAATATTATTTCAATAACTATATCTAAAATTCGGCTTTAAATAAATATTTTGTGTCATGAAAAATCTAAAATATAAAATTGTTGTATTACTTACAATTTTTCATATTAGTGTTGGTGCTCAAGATTCAATTTATAAGCCATTCGTAGTCGCTGGTAATATTGGTGTAACTAATAATGGTATTTCCATTATACCTACATTCTCTTTAAAGCAGCCAGCATTTAATTTTACAGGTTCTCTTTCAAGAGGTGGAAAATTTAGTTTGGATCCAGATGTTAGATTGACTTTTGATGGCAGAAAGGGGGGAGCAATGTTGTGGTTAAGGTACAAAATAGTGAATCAAAAGAAATTTCACTTAATTGTTGGTGCACATCCCGCTTTCAACTTTGCTTTGAAAACCATCACAGAAAACGAAAAAACTTGGACAATCACTCAAGCAAGAAGATTTGTTGCTACAGAGATAGCACCAAGATATAAGATTAATAAAAAAGTTTCTATTGGAGCATACTATTTACATGGCAATGGTTTACAAACAGATGGCCCCATTTCAACGCATTTTGTGAATTTTATGAGTTCGTTTTCTGGCATTAAACTCGGAGCGAATCACTTATTGAGTTTTAGCCCTCAGGTATACTATCTGCAAATTGATAGAGAAGATGGTTTTTACTTAACGGGTAATGTGGTGTTGGCAAGTAAAAAATTACCTTTAGCACTTATGTACTTATATAATAAGGAAATACGAACCAATATCAAGGGGAGTAAGAACTTGGACTGGAATTTAACTTTGATGTATAATTTCAATAAAAGCTTTAAACAAATAAAGTAGAAAGTTTTGGTACCTTCGCTTGATGAATTCAACTAAAAAACAGTCCCATTTTTATCTTATTTTAATTTTGGGATTAATGTCTGCAATTGGTCCTTTGTCTATTGACATGTATCTTCCTGCATTTACTTCTATTGCAACTGCATTGAATACAAGTGTTGCTAATGTTACATTGTCTCTATCTTCATTTTTTGTAGGCATATCTATTGGTCAATTATTATATGGCCCATTACTAGAAAGGTATGGTCGTAAAATTCCCTTATATTTTGGTTTAACGCTTTATGCAGTATCTGCACTTGCATGTGCCACAGCGATGTCAATTGAAGCGTTGATTATTTTTAGATTTTTACAAGCATTGGGTGGGTGTGTAGGGATGGTTGCCTCAAGAGCTATGGTGCGCGATTTGTTTGATGTGAAAGACAATGCTAAAGTTTTTTCTACATTGATGCTGGTGATTGCTGTGTCACCTATTATCGCACCAACATTGGGTGGTTTTATTAGTACACATCTTGGATGGAGGTATATTTTTGTAATGTTGATTATTGTTATTGCATTCATCATTGCAGGCATCTACTTTTTACTACCCAATGGCAAAGGTCCAAATCCAAGTTTTTCATTAAAACCTACCGCTATTGCATCCAGTTTTCTGAGTATCATTAAACATCCACAATTTGCTTTATTTACCTTTTCAGGATCAGTTGCTTCTGCAGGTTTATATGCTTTTATCAGTGGCTCACCTTATGTCTTTTTAGAAATTTTTAAATTAACTGAACAACATTATGGTTGGGTATTTGCATTTGTTGCATCTGGTTTAATTGGATCGAGTCAATTGAATAGTTTTTTCTTGAAAAAATATAAATCTGAGCAAATTATTAAAACAGCTTTATACGTTCAAAGTATAGTAGCAATCATTTTAGCGACAACTTCTATTTTTGGATTTAGTGAATTGTTTTCGACTATTGTTTTGATTTTTTTATATTTATGTTGTCAGGGCTTTATCTTCCCTAATGCTTCCGCTTTATCCATGGCGCCATTTGGACACAATGCAGGCAATGCTTCTGCTTTAATGGGTTTTATACAAATGAGTCTGGGTGCACTTATGTCTGCTATGGTGAGTGTATTACATAATGATTCTACTTTACCAATGACTGGAGTAATGGCATTTTGTTCTGTAACTGCTGCGTTCATTTTAGCTATAGGTAAAATGAAAGAATTAAATCCTGCAAGTATTGAATTAATAGAAGAGGAGGAAGTGGAGATGATAAATACATTATAAATAAATTATATACAAATATTGAAACAATTTTTTTAACTAAATAGGGAAGTGTATTTTTAAGTAATTTTGTGTTCAAATTTGGTTTATTACAATGATTAAAACGCTATTTCTTTTTGCTGGGGTCATTTTATCAATTTATTTACATGCTCAAACAGGGATTGGTACAACTTCGCCTAATGCTTCTGCAAAATTGGAAGTAGCATCCTCTGATAAAGGGTTTTTGCCGCCTAGAATAGCTTTAACAGCCTCAAATGTGTTTGCGCCTATTACAGGAACAGCATCAACTGCGGCTGGGTTATTAATTTATAATACTGCAACTGCTGGTACCATCCCTAATAATGTGGTACCAGGATATTATTATTGGAATGGAACTGCTTGGGTACAAATTGCCGGTGGAATAATTTTAGAGAATAAATCATCAGGTTTTACTTTATCAGCTGCTGATAATAATAAAATATTTTTAATCAGTGCTGCATCTACAGTTGTAGTCCCTAGTTTGCCTGTTGGTTTCAGTTGCCAATTTATTCAGACGGGTTCAGGAGTCATTACTTTATCTGCTTCTGGTACAACATTAAATTCTGCAAACGGATTAAATACTAGGACTACCAACAGTGTGATTGGTTTAGTAATGAATACTGCGACGAATGGTTATGTTTTTGGAGATGCGATTTATTAGAATATGAAAAAATCGGTACTAATTTTATTTTTCTCTCTATTTTCAAGTTGCTTGATTGCACAATTAGCAATTAAAAATATTGCAGTAAAAAAACCTTCGGTGCTTAATGCTTACACATTTAATTATACAGGATTAATCCAACAATTTATAGTTCCAAATAGAGTCACATCCATTCAAGTGAATGCCATTGGAGCGAAGGGCGGAACTGGAGCAAGAGGACAAGTAGGAGGAGCAGGGGCAAATATCACTACAACATTAAATGTAACTCCAGGGCAAGTGCTTTATATAGTGGTGGGAGGTTTTCCTGGACAATCAGCTACTGCAAAATATGGATTTGGTGGAAACGGAGGAGGCGGAACAAATTATGGCGGAGCGGGTGGTGGATTGTCAGGGGTTTTTACTTCGGCATCACCTGCTAACTCAAATGCATTAGTTGTTGCTGGTGGTGGAGGTGGCGGTGCAGGCATTATAACAGGAAGTGATTATACCGGAGGTAATGCAGGTAATAATGCATCTGGAACTTCAAGCAATGGGAATCAACCTGCTAATTCAGCATATATTACCAATGGGAAATATCAAAATGGATATGCGGCAACAATTTCTGCACCAGGTTCAGCAGGAGAGCCATTTGATTCAGGAGCTGGAATCCGAGGAACAAATGGTAGTGATATAACAGGCGGTAGTGGAGGATCTGATGCAGGAATTTCACTTTGGAATGGCGCAGGTGGAGGTGGAGCAGGTTTTTATGGTGGTGGTGGTGGAGCAGGTGGAGGCTCAGCTACAGGTGGCGGCGCCGGTGGATCAACAAAAACTACTTCTGGTCATCATTCATTTGGCACAATGAATACTTCTGGTGATGGCAGTGTTGTAATTACTTGTTTGTCAAATTCAGGATTGGTGCTTCATTTAGATGCAGGTAATCCCTTAAGTTATAGTGGCTCTGGAAATACATGGAATGACTTATCTGGTAATGGGTCTAATGTAACTTTAACTTCAACAACATATAATGCTGCAAATGGAGGATCAATTGTTTTTAATGGGACTTCAAGTTATGCAGATTTTACCGCTAATATTGGTAATACAAATGTAGTCACAGTTGAAATGTGGGTAAAAACGAATTCATTAAAAGCGCCAACTGGTGCTATGTATTTTGGCTTTGGGCGGTATGATGTTTGGACAAGTAATGGAAATATTGGTTATAACACAGCAGGGGGCGATCAGTATGGTTTTAGTAGCAGTAGGATTGATTATTTGGGAATTGAAGGAAATTGGAGACATCTTGTTTTTGTAATGAATTCGGGCTCAAATACAAACAATAAAATATTTGTGAATGGTGAAATCCAAACTTTATCACAGTTAGCTGGAACTTTTGGAGCCACTAATGCAAATTTCAATTCAGGTTTAGGGAGAATTGCATGTTGGAGAAATGATTTGTCTTGGCTGATCAATATGCAGCTTGCAAGTTTTAAAATTTACAATAGGGAGTTAACGCAACAAGAGATTGATAATAACTTCGATGCTTTTAGAACAAAATTTTATGCAGAAAAAGACGGGCTAAGTCCAAATACCGCATCTTCTAGTGCTTATCAGATTAAACAAGATTATCCTAATTCTACTGATGGTTTTTATTGGATCAAAAATTCGAATATCAATGGTGGGAAACCAGTTAAAATTTATGCTGACATGACTACCGATGGAGGAGGGTGGACATTATTATTAAAAAACTCTTCATATGCTGGTTGGAATTATAATAATTCAATGGCATTGAATACATCCATACCGTACACTTCCAACGCCGAAATAATTAGCACTTCAACAGTGAATTATTCAATTATCGGTTGGGCAAATTTTATTAAAAAATCTGCTAGCGGTTTCCAATATATGATAGATGCAGGAAGTAGGAAAAGTTTTGGAGGTATTTGGACTGCAAATGGGAATTATAGTTTTTTAAACACAGACAATACACAAACAAATGTTACTTTGAATACTAAATTTGGTAATTGGAGTTATGTTGGTAGTAATAATGGTATGGCACAACGTATGCCATGGCGTAGTCAAACAGTTGGATCTGGAACTGGTTTTTTAACTCTTTCTGATGGAACAGGTAATTGGTGGGGCACACTAATTTCAAATAATAGTTATTATAATCCTGCACCTTGGATTTCAGACGCAGGAACTGGGGGTACTGCAAATCAAAATCCTGGTATTATTTGGTATTGGGTGAGATAGAAAAATTACTTCATTCTAGTCCATATATCTGTTCGGCCTATCACGCTGAAACCTATAAATCCTCTCACATTTAAAGTATTTTTATCTTTTGCGGTGATGGTGCATTTATATTCTTTACCAGATTTTGGGTCATAAATATGTCCTTTCTCCCAAATCCCCTCCTTGTCATTAAAAGTGAATCCCCACAAATTAATTAGACCTAATAACGGTCGATTGTGTAATGCACTATTGGGATGTTTTGTATCTGTTTTTGGTTTATTTGTAGTTGGGTCATTCGGTTCACTTAACCATACAATCTTTCCTTGAAAGTTATTTGCATTTTTGTAAATCTCAACCCTTGCATTTCCAGATCCAGTTTGCCAAGTTCCAATAATTTGGTCTGCATTTTTTTGTGCAAAAGTAGAGTTAGTAATAATTATACTTAAGAAAAATAAATTTATATGCTTCATAAATGTTTGTATTAAATTAAACAAGGTTCAATTTAGTGTAATTTGATGTGTCTGCAAATTTTCAAGATATGGTTGTTTTAGTTATCTAAAATTTGTATCTAAAGTATTATAAATGAATAAATTATGTCATAATTAATTGGTCATTTTATTTATTTTTATAATATTAATCTAAAAACGTAACTTCATACCTCCCCCATTTAAAACATTAAAAATATGTACAGGGGAATTTTATTGTTATTATTTTTTTGCAGCTTTTCTTTATTAAAAGCGCAAAGTATTACACCATTCACATTGAACATTGCTGGTTTTACAGCTCAGAAGGATGGGTACACATTAACTGTAAGTACCGGAGAAGCCATTTCCATAACCAATTTTACCTCACCCAATGGAGTGAGTTTAAATAGCGGCTTCCTTCAAAATAACCCACCCATAGTTACAGGTATTGATGATTTATTGAATAAAATTAACGAAAACGAGGTTTCAATTTCGCCTAATCCAACTAATTCAATTACCAATTTATTGACCAATTTCAATCAGCCTGGTCAAATTCAATACCAAATTTTAGATATTGGATCTTCACTTTTACTAAGAAGTCCATCCATAAACGGCTTTAATGCTAGACAAACAAAAATTGAATTAACAGCCTATCCTGCAGGAGTATACTACATACAGGTATTTTTCAAATCTACTAATGGCCAGTCAAAAACTGGTATTTATAAAGTGGTAAAATTATAATTATGAAATTTATTTTAAGAATAACAATCTTGTTGTTAGCAATTTCAAAATTCAGTTTTGTCAATGCTCAAGGCATCAATTTCCAAGGTGTTGCTCGTTCTGCAAATGGAACAATCATTTCTAGCTCAAATATTAGTTTAAGGTTGTCTATCATCAGCAAGAATGTAGATGCCACACCAGAGTATGTTGAAACGAAAACAGTAGTAACTAATCCTCAGGGAATATTTTCAGTAGTTGTTGGAGATGCAGCTAATGCAACAGTAATTGGTAATTTCAAGAACATAGTTTGGAGTGACGGCATTAAATTTTTAAAAGTGGAAATGGATCCTGCCGCTGGCTCTAATTTTATTAATATGGGTGCTACACAATTACAATATGTGCCCTATTCATTTTATAGTTTAGGCGTGAATGGTGCGAATGTATCAGGAATAATTCCTGTTAAGTCTGGCGGTACTGGTGTCAATAATTTAAACGACTTGAAGAAGGTTTTGGGTGGGGTTGGCAATGTTGATTCAATAGGGAATATAAAAATTGGTAATAATGTACTTGCAAAAGCTGTAGCCATGCCTTCTATGTTTAATGGGTCATTAAATAAAAATAATATTAATATAGGTATTGGAGATAGTGCTTTATTTTCTAATTCAACTGGTGGGTATAATGTAGCCATTGGAAATAAAAGTTTAGCCTATAATAGAGATGGTGGTTTTAATACAGCTATTGGGTATGGAACAATGTTGGAAATGGGAAATGATACTTCAGATTGGCAAGGTTGGGCGAATACTGCTGTTGGAAGTACTGCATTAATGAAAAATAAATATGGAGTTGGAAATATAGCAGTTGGAAGTGGCGCATTAGAACTTGGAACACTTGGTAATTTTAACACCGCTTATGGTATGGATGCACTTCATTTTACGAATGGCTCATTTAATACTGGTATAGGTGATTCAGCATTAAGTTATTTAAATTTCGGTAATAATAATACATCTATTGGTTATAGATCTGGATTAGCTTTAATTAGTGGGAATAAAAATATCTTTATAGGGCATTCGGCAGGCGCAAATAGCACTTTCAGTAATGTGAGTAATCGTTTAGTCATAGAGAATAGTGATACAAACAAACCATTGATCTATGGTGAGTTTGATACAGATAAAATAGTTGTTAATGGAGATTTAAACGTTACTGGAAAGTTGTCAACTTTAAATTTAAATCCTGAATCAGTTTTTACTTCTTTTATCATTGATACAAATAATTTTCGGTTCCAAAAAACAAGTTTAGGTTTCATAAAAGGGGAAAATGATCTACTTGAATTTGGTCAAAATAATATTGCTATTGGCGATAGTAGTTTGTATTTAATTGATAGTGGATGGAATAACATTGCTATTGGTCCAAAAGCACTTATTAAAAGTAGAAAAGGTAGTAATAGTGTTGGAATTGGATCTTCTGTTTTAATGTTTAATGCAGGTGTGCAAAATAATGCAATAGGAATAGATGCGCTTAAATTGACTGATACTGCTTGTTGTAATAATGCATTTGGCTCATTTACACTCACTAATAATAAGTCTGGTCATAGGAATTCTGCCTTTGGCAATTTTACTTTAAATCAAAATACAACTGGTATCATGAATAGTGGGTTTGGTAGATTAGCATTAAATGGAAATAAAACTGGAAGTTATAATTCTGCATTTGGGACGAATGCATTACAAATGGATAGTACAGGTAGTTACAATGTTGCAGTTGGATTTTCTGCAGGAGCGAATTTAGCACAAGGTTCGAATAATATTTACATAGGCGCTAATGCACAAGCATCTTCCACAACTGCATCTAATGAAACAGTTATAGGAAATACATCAACCGTAATTGCAGAAATTAAAGGTGCATTAAAATCAAATGGGCAAATTTTGTCATTTAAGGCAAAAACAGCTGCTTATACAGCATTGACTTCAGACGAAGTGATAACTGGTGATGCTTCAAATGGTGCATTTACAATAACACTTCCTACTGCGGTTGGAGCAACTGGCCAGACCTATACAATTAAAAGAATGAACGCTGGTGGGAATGATATCTACGTGGGCACTACATCGTCTCAAACTATAGACGGTGCAGCAAATTATTTATTGAATGTCCAATATGGTTTTGTGAAAGTGATAAGTGATGGGTATAACTGGGTTATTATTGGTAAAAATTAGATAAAAACTATTTTTTAAAAAACATGAAAAAAATTATATTAATTTTTCTAGCTAGCATACTTTACAATTTTAGTCTTGCTCAAGGCATCAATTTCCAAGGTGTTGCTCGTTCTGCAAATGGAACAATCATTTCTAGCTCAAATATTAGTTTAAGGTTGTCTATCATCAGCAAGAATGTAGATGCCACACCAGAGTATGTTGAAACGAAAACAGTAGTAACTAATCCTCAGGGAATATTTTCAGTAGTTGTTGGAGATGCAGCTAATGCAACAGTAATTGGTAATTTCAAGAACATAGTTTGGAGTGACGGCATTAAATTTTTAAAAGTGGAAATGGATCCTGCCGCTGGCTCTAATTTTATTAATATGGGTGCTACACAATTACAATATGTGCCCTATTCATTTTATAGTTTAGGCGTGGCCGCTTCAAATGTAAATGGTGTGTTGCCAATTGAAAAAGGAGGAACTGGTTCATCATCATCTGGTATCAAAGGAAATGTATTACAATCTGACGGATCTAAATGGGTTTCAAGTCCGCTCGTTCTTGGTGATAATGTTTATACAAGTTTTAAAATAGATTCTACGAATATGAGGTTTCAGTCTTCTAGTTTGTCAAAATTGGATAAGAAAACTGGAAGTGCTTTTGTAAGTGACAGTGCTGAAATTAACGATGGAAATTATGCTTGGTATAATATTGCAATTGGTGATAGTGCATTATATTTGGTAGATTCTGGAAGTAATAATATTGCAATTGGATTCAAATCTTTAATAAAAAATAAATCTGGCAGATCCAATACATCAATTGGGGGTTATGGCAATTTAAATGCAAATACTAGTGGATACCAAAATAATGCTTTTGGGTCTTCCACAATGAATTCAAATACAACAGGAAATAGAAATAATTCATTCGGAACATTAGCAATGATTTCAAACACTACAGGGTTTGCTAATTCTGCTTTTGGAAATGCATCTTTAATGAGTAATGTTACAGGAAATGAAAACTCATCATTTGGTAGAATGTCATCAATTAATTTAAAATCTGGTTCATTTAATTCGGTTTTTGGTAATCAAGCTTTACTTGGTGATACTGTAGGTAATTATAATACTGCAATTGGATTTAATGCTGGGTCTGGACTAAGAAATGGGAATAGCAATATTTTTATTGGAAGTTTTGCTGGAAATAATGCTGCTTTTGCCAATGTCAGTAATAAATTAATAATTGCTTCATCTGGAACAAGTAGCCCGTTAATATACGGTGAATTTGATAATAATAAGTTAATAATAAACGGTGCTTTAACTGCCAATAGTTTCAAAATACCTGGTGGAACATCTGCACAATATCTTAGAGCCGATGGTTCAGTAACAACTTCAGTAACTTCTGGAGTTCCTTATACAGGAGCGAGTCAAGCTGTTGATTTAGGAGCTTTTGATATGAAGGTGAACGGCATTACAGTTGGAATCGGTTCAGGTACAAGTAGCTCTACTAACAACACGGCAATTGGGAATAGAGCACTATATTCAAACACAAACGGTGGATTTAATACTGCGATTGGTTCTATGGCACTTTTCAGAAATACATTAGGTAAAGAAAATACAGCTATTGGAAATAATGCAATGTATTTTAATGATACAGCAAGTTTTAATACTGCAATTGGAAGTAGGTCAATGCGATTGAACATAAAAGGTATTCAAAATACTGCAATTGGTGTAGTTGCATTGGAGTCAAATACAGAGGGCAGTTATAATAATGCTATAGGTGAACAAGCTTTAAATAAGAATACAGTAGGCATAGAAAATATTGCAATAGGAAATAGTTCAATGCAACAAAATCTAAATGGTGGTTTCAATATTTCAATCGGCAATATGACTATGTTAAAAAATATTCAAGGAGGTCAAAATATTGCAATCGGTCATAGGGCTTTAATTTCAAATGTTAATAATAGTGGGAGTATTGCAATTGGATATAATGCGATGTATTATGCTGACGATAGGACGACAGGTAGATTTACGGGAAATACTGCAATTGGTTTTGAGTCGTTAAAAGGAAGTGTAACACCTGCTAATAATAGTGGACAATTTAATACTGCAATAGGGTTTAGCACTTTAATAAATAATACTTCAGGTTATAGAAATACTGCATTAGGTGCGAATTCATTATATTCAAATACTACAGGCTATCATAATACTGCTTTAGGTTTGAATACTTTATGGACTAATACAACTGGTTATAATAACACAGCATTGGGATTAGATGCGTTACATTTTAATACTACAGGAACAAATAATATTGCAGGAGGAACAGCATCGTTATATAATAATTCGAATGGTTTTGATAATACGGCATATGGTATTTATTCGTTGTATTTAAATACAAGCGGAGCTCAAAATACATCACTTGGAATAAGATCTGGAGCAACAAATTCTGAAGGGTCAAATAATACATTTCTTGGATATCAAGCAGATGTTGCATCAGGTAGTCTTTCAAATTCAACTGCGATAGGAAATGGAGCAATTGTTTCTACTTCTAATACAATTCAATTAGGTAATAATAATATTACAAATGTTATTACCAGTGGAGTATTCAAGTCTAATGGTATGATTTCAAATTTAACAGCAAAATCATCGTCATATACGGCATTATTGTCGGACGAAATAATTACTGGAGATGCAACTTCAGCTGCTATAACAATAACACTCCCAACAGCAAATGGAGTGAAAGGGCAGACTTATACTATTAAAAGAATTAATCCAGGAACTAATTTACTTACGGTTGCTACAACTTCATCGCAAACAATTGATGGAGCAATAACTTACGAATTAAGTGCACAGTATAAGTATGTAAAAGTAGTAAGTGATGGGGCAAATTGGTTGATAATTGGTAATAATTAACCGAGCCACAATTCAGTAAAAAAGCATATCCAAGAGGGCCAACTATGAAATCACATGAAACTAGAATTTTTGAGTTAGAATTCTGGTTAACTTTGTTTTGATTAAAATAGTTTGATATGTTAAGACAATTTTTTTTGATTGCTGGGTTGTTTTTTTCAATGCATATATTTGCACAAACTGGTATAGGTACTACTACGCCCAATGCATCTGCAAAGCTGGATGTTTATTCTGAAAATAAAGGATTTTTACCTCCTAGGGTAACGTTGACTAGTGCCACTGATAATACAACAGTTCCTAATGCTGCTGAAGGTTTGCTTGTATATAACAAAGGATCTGTTGGATTACAGGCTGGTTATTATTATTGGAATGGTGCTAACTGGGCGACCATTGCGACAGCTACTTCTGCAGGTAATGGGGTGACTAGTATGGATATGGTCAAACTATATAGTGAGGTATGGTCTAATGCAGCTGGGAAAATTGGAAATGCAAATGGTTATTCATTTACAGTACCCATTTCAGGAAGATATTTATTTGATTTTTCTTGTTCAGGGTATGCAAGTAATGCAAATGTTACAATGAGTTTTAAAGTAAGGCAAGGGACTACAGATATTGGAACTGATGCCCAGACTTCATATAACAATATTGCACATGCTGAATATAATGGAAAGATAGAAGTGAATTTGCAAGCTGGAGTTACTTATAATGTTTATGTAACTTCAACTGGAACAAGAGATGCATTTGATTGGGATAGAGTTTATTACAAAATGGTTGCTGGTAATTTACCTGTAACTGGGCAGAGTGTAGATTATATACAAGCATCGTTATCAACAAATCAAACGATTTCCTCTGCAAGCAATATTATTTTTAATACATCCTCAGGTGCTGGTATTAGCTTAACGACTGGGGGCTTTGAATTAAAAGCGAATAAAACATATAAGTTAGAAGCCGCTGTTGGAGGGTCCTCTACAGGTTATGGATATTATGCATGGGTAGATAATACAAATACACTGCTATCTGGAGGTAGTATTGGAGTGGTGATGAAGGCAGGTTCTACATTTTCGGATGCCCCTCAAGACAATGCTGTTGTTTTTTATACACCAACTGCAAATACTACGGTTTATTTAAGAATGATAAGTATTTCTGGAAATGTTGTTGCGTATGCACCAGCTAGTGGAAGTAGTTATTCAAGTACATGGGCAACTATTCAGCAGGTAGGTTCTTCAGCAATTATCAATCCATGGGTGCTCTCGGGTACAAATACATATAATACAACTGGAAACGTTGGTATTGGAACTAATTCACCTGCATATTCTTTGGATGTAAATGGTACTGCAAAATTAGTAACAACTCCATCTAACACAAATGCAACTAGTGTTTTAGTGAAAGACCCAGCCACTTCGCAAATTAGCGAAAAGCCAATTTCTTATATCACTGGTATTGCAAAATTCATAAGAAATACAGGACAAACTAGTATTACAAGTGGAACAGTTGTGTATTTTAACACTACTACTTTAAACACTATTTCAAATTACGTTTCTTTGAATACAAGTACAGGTGTGATTACATTACAACCAGGTACGTATGAGTTAAATGGAACAAGTGGTGCAGGTTATTCAGCAAATGGTAGCGGAGATAGTAGAAACTATACTTTATTTCATAATGGTTCAAATTATATTGGCACAGGTGGCGTTGTTGAATCGGGTCCTGCTGGTAATTATAACACTATGCCACAAAATAATGCCAATTGTGTAATAACTGTACCTAGTGGTCAAACTGCAACAATCACATTGAAAGTACAATCAGCTGTTAACATGGGTGCTATTTCCAACACTGGTGATTTTGGTGATGTAGCAGATGCTGGAAGAGCTTGGGTTACAGTTAGAAAATATAATTAATTTTTTTACTTATGTAAACCGAGCCACAAAAAACAATACAAAAGACTACAAAAGCGTGCCGTAAGCACATAAAAAAACTCCGAAATCGAATGAAATCTGGAGGGGACTTGTTTTAAATATTATTTATCTTTGTCATATTTGTAATTATTAAAAATATGATTAGACAAATTTTATTGATTGCTGTTTTGTTCTTCTCGTTGCATTTAAATGCACAAACTGGTATTGGTACTACTACTCCAGACCCATCTGCAAAATTGGAAGTCAAAGCAACAGATAAGGGGTTTTTACCTCCACGTGTAGCTTTAACAGCAACTAATTCAGCAACTCCCATTGCGAGTCCTGCAACAGGGTTAATAATTTATAATACTGCAACCGCTGGAACAACTCCTAATAATGTTTTACCTGGGTATTATTATTGGGATGGTTCGAAATGGAATGGCTTGGTTGATCAAGGTGCGCTAAATTCTTTTAGCGGTTATGTCCCAAACTATGCGCAATCAAATGCTAGTAGAGTGACTAATGTAACTACATCAAATAGTACAGTAGTATCTCAATCTATTACTTCAGCAGGTAGACCAATTCAAATTATAGCTTCAGGTGATGCAAATCCTTTGTCAAATGGGGGATGGTGTCAATTGCAATTGTATAGAGATGGAACCGCAATTGGTAAAAAAGTTCAAGTGGAGTCTTCTAGTGCCAATGAAAATGTTCCTTATTGCTTGAATTTTATTGATAATCCAACAGCAGGTACATATACTTACTCTGTTAAAGTTGTTTCCATTTCTAGCACATTTGATTTTGGAGAAGCGGATGGTAATCAGATAACCTTATTAGAGTTAGGAGCTTGGAGTGCAGGAACAATGCCAGTGAGTAAAGGAGGCACTGGTAATTCAAGTTATACAGCAGGGTCAGTCATGTTTAGTGATGGAACAAGTATTGCCCAAAACAACTCAAATTTATTTTGGGATAATACAAATGGAAGACTGGGTATTGGGACAAATAATCCTACTTCTAAATTAAATGTAAATGGAGGTGGAGTTAAATTAGTCACTGGTTTTGGAAATTCTACCAACAGGCCATCTTTAAATTCAAGCAATATTGGTAACTATGAAATAAGAGGGGTTGGTTCTATTTCTGGAAATGCTCAAAATGATTTAGCAGATGATGGTTTTTTAAGATTATCAGCAGGTGGTGGGACAAGTGTAAGTTCTCAATCTTCAATAGATATATCCGGATTTTCTACAATTGCTGATATGAGTAATAATATTGTAATGCGAACGAATGGTACTGAAAGATTGAGAATAGATAATAGTGGTAATGTGAACGTAACAGGGAAAATTAATTTAACTGATCCCACAGGAAATGTTGCCATGAAAGTTGCAGGATTTGTAGACGCAGGTTCATTTGTGACTTTAGATAACTTAAAAGCGACTGTAACTACATCTGGTGCTCGTGGATTGGCTATCGCAACAGTAAGTGGCACGATGAACTTATATGTTCAAGGTATTTATGTGAATGGAGTTGGTTCTATTTCTGCAAGTAGAACAGATGGCACAGTTGCCTACACAACAACATTAAGTGGATCTTTATTTGGATGGTCATTTGGAACAGCAGGGGATTCAATAATTTATCATTTTACTGATTTAGCTAATGCACGAGTTTATAGAGTTACTTTAATAATAATGCCATCGTATATCAAAAATTTTATTTCAATTGAAAGATTGATTTAAACATTAACAGAGCCACAGAATTCAGTACAAAAGACTACAAAAGCGTGCCATAAGCACATAAAAAAACTCCGATTTCTATTCGATTTCGGAGTTTTTAGTTTAGGGATTGTCGGCTTCGTTGCACTTCGCCGACTTCCCTCCGCAATGAGCTTACTCAAAACTCTTCAACGCAACACTTCGTGCTGCGTTTGCTTTTTTGCTTCTCGTCTGCTTACGTGAGCGAGCTCCCGACGCAGCCTTAAAACAAAAAAAGCCCCGACTTGCGTCGGAGCTTTGTGATCCCGCTGGGGCCTCCCTTATATTTCTATCTTGCTGATTTATAGTGTTTTAGTTGTGTTATTTATGTGCTCAACCCAAAGACGAGACACTTATTTACTATTAGGTACATTCTTTTTTTATTTTTTGCATCAATGTTCTTGCTTTATTTGAAATTTCTTTAGTTTGATTATGCTCTACGTATCTTGCCGCCATAGACATATGTAATAACCATTCATAATCATCTGCAATTTTCTTACACTTTTCCGCAACAAGATTATTTAGTAGTTCATGTTTTTTTAGTTTGACTTTGCTATTAATTGTGTTTGAATAGTTGTAATAGTCTTCGATACTCTCAATAGAAGTTTTCTTATTATTGATTGAATCAACTTCAAAAGGAAATATTTTATAACTAACAAATTTTAGTGCAGAATAAAATGCAGATGTTATTGTCCAGTCTGAAAAATCTTGCTTTACTTCGAGGTAGTCTGAGACTTTTTCATTGTGTAATGCATGATTAAGGTAATGTTCTAATTTTTTATTGGGCTTTGTCATACTTTAAGAAGTATCCATCCGTACTTAGTGTTTTATCACTAATAGAATCAGATTTTGGCGAGAAAGAAAAGTTAATATAAAAATTTTCGTTTATTAATTCATTCTTAGACTTTCTTGCTTCGCGTATTATTTTCTTGAATTTATCATCTATAAAATCATTGTAATCTGCTATAAACAATGCAGTAAATTTATATACTCCATCAGCCTTTAAATGAATACTTTTAATATTGATCTTCTTTTTAAGTGCAACTTCATGTAATCTTTCAGATACAGTTGTTGCTATATTTAAATTTTTCTTAAAAATTTTTGCAAGATCATTCATGTATTCATCTTTGCCCCTTTTTTTGCCTTGTAAATAAGCATTGATCATATCATCTCCAGAATAAAAGGTTGTCTCCTTTTTCCAATTTTCAGGAAGTGTTGCTTGTTTAACATTTGATTTTGTTGCAATAGTAGGCATAGATAGTGTTGATTCAGTCCAATTTGTAACGCAAGTTAACAAAGTGACGACAAATTTGCATATTTAAATTGAAATTCTATTCAGTATTTATACTTAATTTTTACAAATTGTGCTTATTTTATTCGTGTAACTATTTGGTATTCAGTATAAATACTGAATTGAGAGTATAGATTATTCTCTACTTTCATGATTCATCAAATTAGAATTCAATGAACACAACAGGGCACATTTGCCAACAATCCGGAATCTATAAGTGTAGTACTCATCAGACTTACACAATTTCATTATCAAAAGGAGAAGTATTTCCTCCGTGTCATCCTGTAGGAGGAACTGCACACGGAACTACTTGGATTCTTGTAATGAAGGCCTAAAGCGGGAAAGCTAGACTAAAAATCTAGCTTTTTTTAATTTAAGGCATGCACCTTATCAAATCCAATGCGGCCTAAGCCTCATTTAACTCAAAATGATTCCCAGAGAATCAGAACTTAAATCCTACCACCTTAATTTCCAGCTAGTTAGCCAAATACTATATAGGACCAACATAGCAATCATGCCAAAACCTTACAAATTACCGCCCAAACTCTCCATTTTTACTACTCCATGCTTCATGATCAAATCGGTCCATTTAGCTATTTCATCCTTTTTGAACTTGTTTACATAGCCATTATTAATGCCAAAGCTTATCCAGTTTTTGATATCACCACGTGAATACGGCACTTTACTACTTTTATACGTCGATTTCTTCGGTTCAGCTGTCTGTTGCGGTTTCTCATTCATTTTCTATCATTTTAAATAAATAGCTCATTGGCCATCTATTATTTATAAGTGGGGTGGTATATATCTTAAAGTCTACTAAAAATTGAAGTGTGTATGACAAACCTATTATACTTTGATGTTTTTGCTAGACACCCCTAGCACTTTTAATTAACGTTGGGGTATACCCATCATGTTTTTATTATACTTTGATGTTTTTGCTAGACACTATATTTCGATGCAATTCCATTAATTCCCCCTTCCCGGGTATAATATTTTATTATTTTATTCAATTTCAGGGAACTAAATTTGTTGTATGTATAATGTTTATATTGTTGTTAATAGAGGGTAGTAGGTTGTTGTTTAAAGTTTAATAAAGGTTTATGAGTAAAAGAGGGTACAAGGAAAGAGATGGAGTAGATTGGTATGATGAAAGTATGGGTATGCCCAAGCATGGGCAGAGGCATAGGGTAACTAAGAAGTATTATAATGAGTTTAAAGAGGAGTGGTGCAGTAAGAGGAGTAAAAAAGCAATATTGGATAAGAGTAAGCTCGTTTTATTTGATTTTAAATTCTATCCGATAAGCAAGATTAAGGATGATTATGAACTGGATTATGAGAAGGTTGCTATGTTTATATCTAGGCTTTATTTAATGCATTATAGGGGTTATAAGGTGGACGACTGGAAAGTTGTTTATTGGAGCTATGATGATTTGGTTACTTTCTTGGGTGTTAGATGGATAGATATATTGGAAAAGCTGAATGACGATGGTATTGTAGTGTACAAAGAGGTTAAATTAAAGCGTGATCCAACTAAGATGCTTAAGTATTTTATGCTAAATAGAAGGTTTACGCTAGTAGAAGGAGGCGTTTATCAAGAAGTTTTTTTAAGGGATGGTACATATGAACAAAGGATTATACGCTTTTACAAGTCATTAACGAGAGCTAGAACTGGTATTGCTAAAGCTATTGAGAAGACAATGGATAAGACGGAGTTGGTTATCAAAACGGATATAGATAAGCTTATTGAATCTATTTGGGATGATAAGCAGATAGAAGACGATGCGCTATTGGCTAATGAATATACAAGTAAGAAGGAATTAGCAAAAATTAGAAGAAGACGTAAGAATTTAGCTAAGTCAAAAATCGAATATAAAGGGATATTAAAGCGATATTATAATTATCTGTGTAGGGTACAGGCTTGCGCTAGTATCGATGAAAAACGAGCGCTTTACGGAATAAATGCTGATAGCTTTGGCAATAGAGTAAGTCATATGTTTAGTAATGCGCCAAGAATGTATAGAAAGCATTTAACTATTGAAGGGGAGAGCGTTGTTGAGATAGATATAAAGGCATCACAACCTTCCTTTTTACATGCATTGTTTAATAAATGGCTTGATTTGGATAATGCTGATCGATTCAAAGTGGTCCCTCCTAATTCATTTATTGATAAAATGACAATGTTAGCTGAAAGCGATAAGCTAGATCTATATAAGTACATGGCCATGAAAGTTAAAGGGATAGCTAAGTTAGGAGACAGCACTTCTAGAGCTGAGATGAAGAAGCTATTTTATGCTATAGTTTTAGGAGATCCAGTACATAAGCTAAAGGGGCAGGATAAAAAGAAGCTAGTAGATGAGCTATTTGGATATGGCTTTTATGAGTTCTTAACTGAACTAGCTAAAATCGATTTTGGGTTAGAAGTAGATAGGAAGGCAAAGAATCTAGTTGCACTTCTACAAAGGGAGGAGTCTGCCTTTTTAAATAGCGTTATGCTCAAGCTTGTTGAAGATGGCGTTTGTTTTTTGCCACTTTATGACTCTCTTATAGTCAAATCATCTGATTCTGAGGCAGTCAAGTCTGCTTTTAGAACAGCAATATTGGAGCAAAAGCTCACTGGGATCATTCAGCTTAAGTAGTTCCCGCCTTCTCTAAAATTTATTTTTCAACCAATTCCATTCATTACTAATGATAATGAATGACTTGTGCATTATGTTAAAATAAATATGAAAATTTACGACTATTTATGACGTTTTAGGTGTCCTGCCTACTATTTATTGATATACAACAAATAATCCTATCAATAATATCCAAAAATATTATCCCAATCACTCACCCCTAATTAAAATATCCAATTTTAAAACAATACAGTTATGTCCAAAAATCGTTATCGATCAACACACCCCCCTTAATAATTTTAATTCCACTTTAAAATTAAATACCCAAATAGGGCCATGGTTTAAATTAAAAAACAAATCGTTTAAAAATACAAAAACGGTTATAAACAAATATTAAGATGAAAAAGAACAATGTTAAAAGTGCGAAGAGCGCAAGTAAAGTTTTAGTTAGTAAAGTAATTAAAAATGAAGGCAAGTTGAATATCAATACTGATGGAAATTTGGTAATTGAGAATGTAAAGAAAATTGAGGATGAGTTAATTATTGAAAAATTAATTGAATTGAAAAAGGCCTTTGGTTTTTTATGTTTAATTAAAGATGTAAGAGCAATTAATTTGTTTGAAGATTGTGGATTTGGTGGTAAGACGCTATATTTAAATTTGAAGGATTTGGGTGATCGTGAAGTGCGTAGTGTAAATGGTATTTATTTTTATAAGGAAAATAATTATTGTTTAAAGATGGCTCATGGTAAGTTAAGCTGGATTGACTTATGGAAGGCTATCGATGAAGTGGTAAAGTTGAATGGTAATAATGAAGAATTTATTATTGATGCTTTTGAGGTTAAGGAAAGTGGTCGTAATAGATTCTATGTTAAAGCAGTTATAGGTTTTAAGGAGGTGGTAGATGTTGACATGCATGTATTCCCGTATTAATTTAGGTTTTGATTGATTAAGAGCACCCTTCGGGGTGCTTTTTTTATGCCCATACTTGATTAAAGTCCTTGCTCAAAAACTTTGCTTACTTCCTCGAAGGAGTAGTAGTATGTTCCCATTACTTTTTTGTAAGGAATCTTGCCTGCATTACGAAGGTTCTCGACAGTGGAGTAAGAACAGCCTAAATACTCCATTAGATCGCTATTTCTCATGAGCTTTCTTGGTGTGCTGTGTGTTGTGTTCATTTGACTGATTTCTTTGATTAGATCCTGTTTAAATTCATCTAGCATTTGTTTTGTTACGATTTCCATTGTGCTTGTTTTTATATGGCTTTTAAAATTTGTTTTTCTGCTTTTGGTGTTAAGTCAAATGATGCAAAGTCATTCATTAGCTTTGTTTCGGTGATCTTGGCATAGATCTGTGTCGTTTTAATGTTGGTATGTCCGAGCATTCTTGATACAGTTTCGATTGGAATATTAAATTCCAAGGAATTAGTTGCGAAAGAGTGACGAGCAACATGGCAAGTAATAACTTTATTGATACCAGCTAACTGCATAATAAGCTTTAGGTATTGGTTCATCTTTTGGTTGCTGATTACTGGGAATACAATTTCACTAGTTGGTTTAGAATGATGGTCCTTATACTTTGAAATAAGTGCTTCTGCTTTTTCCATTAATGGGACCATACAATGCTCATCTGTTTTGTGTCTTTGTAATTTAATGATGCGTTTACTTCCAATACTTTGAAAGATTTGACTATTGGTTAAGTTTTTTAAGTCACTATAAGCAAGTCCTGTGTAACACATAAAAAGAAAAGCATCCCTAACAAGACCCATAGTCTCGTTTTGTATCGTAAGCTCTTCAATAATGGCAATCTCGTGGACATTTAAAGTTGATCTATGGGTAACGACGGTCTGTGATTTGAAGTTTTTAAATGGATCTTCTTTGATGATCTCTAATTTCTGAGCTAGGTGTATTACTGCTTTTAATCGTTTTACATCGCGATCAATGGTGTTTGGTCCATTCACACATTTGGCTTCTAGATAGATTCGATAATCGTTTAAAAAACGGTAATTCAACTTGTCAAGAGGGTAGTCTGGAACTAAGAGCTCTTTGGTTAAGTATTTGGTGATTTTGGAATGGATTGACTCATATTGCTTAACTGTGCCTGGAGATAATCTGCCTCTATTAGTGTCAATGTAGTACTGGATCATGTCAAGGAGTCCTTTAGTCTCCTTGCTTTCTCCATAAAGATGAGCCTTAAGTAGGTCTGCTGATATTAGCTCGTTATTCTTAGTACGTGTTTCAATAAAGTCAATAACCTTAGAGCGTAAATCACTGATTTGTTTGTTTAGGATGTAAGCTTGCTCATGTCTAGGCTTGACTTGGATCTTTTTAGAGTCCCAATCTGCTATTGGGATACAAATACGAGTGGAGTGATTGATTTGTTTGTCAAGACCTGCAATTCGTAGTTTAATAATACCATGATCCTTTATCCTAGTTCTGTAAGAACAACATAGAAAATACATCTTTACCATAACCTTCTTTTTATATTAATAAATAGTACTGAATCATGAAGAATAGTCCGAAATACATGTAAAATCTATCTCCATTTGACTGATATACAGGGAAATTCAGAAAAATTTATTAAGTAAGCAACTGTTGCCTCTGAAGTAAATACTTAGGAATGTTACGAAATATTGTTTTGGCAACATATATGTTACATTTAAAATTAAGTTAATATGTCACTTTTGTGACATCATATTCATCAATTGGAATTACAAAAAATATTAGGGGTAGTTATCAGAAAACAGAGGCTGTTAAAGAAGAAGAGTATGAGAGCTCTTGCTTATGAAGCTGATATGGAGTATATGCAATTGAGTAGGATTGAACTTGGGAAAATTAATACAACTGTATTTCAGTTGTTCAAAATATGTATAGCCCTAAAAATTGATATATCTGTAATTTTTAAAGAGTTAGAAAAAGATTCAAATTTTACAGCATATAAAAGTACCTACTATTAACTGTTAAATTAAATCAAACAAACATGAGAGTATTAATTCTTTTTTTATTATTTGGGATTTTTTCCTGTAAAAGTGGGGTGGGTAAGTTAGATATTAATGATGTTGAAGCTCATCGTGCCTATCAAGATACTTTAATTTCTAAAGCAGATTTTCCTAATGGTAAAATAAATACTATCAGAAGCTTAATAAGTGATTATATTTCTATTAAATACAAGAATGGAAATTCAAAAAACTCTAATTATAATTACTATCTAGCAAGATTGTATTCTTACATGTATTCGCTTCCGATAAATGGACTTTTTTATGATTCAACTTCAAAAAAGGTTTTGAATTACAATTTATATAAAGACTTTGTTGATAGCGCATATTACTATAGTGAAAAATCTTTAGCTATAGATTCTAACAATATTTTATCAATGTTGGTTTATACTAGATCACTTTTTTGGGAGAGAGAAAATTATCTATTTTTCAAAGAAAAGGGGTTAGAAACTAAATTTAGTGGTAACGATGATCCACAAAAAATGAAAAAGAGAGTAGAGTATTTGTTAAACAATTTTAGCAAATTTTCAAGTTTAGATACAGCTAAAGACAAAAGAGTGAGTAGAAAAATTTACGAAATGTCATTTTCGTTCTTGTATCCAACAATTGATAATAAAATTAAATCAGATATAAATTGGAGTGACGAGAATGATTTACAATTATTATCTTTCACTGGCAATTGCATAAACTTTTTAAAAAAGTATAAATTAACTGAAATAGATCAAGGCTTCTTCAATAAAGTATCGAACCATTTGATGGCATTTGTAGATAAAGCTAATGATAAGATTAGGGCGAACGAATTAATAAAGCAAAGGATGATTAATATTAAAACTTATAGTGTACAGTATGTTGGAATTTGGAAATCAGATTATGCTAAATTAGAAATTCTGGATGATGGAACATATAATGTTAAACATTATCTACCCTCATATGATGAAGGTGAGGGTGTTTGGGATTGTAACGCAAATAGTATAACATTTACTAAAACAAAAGGCGCTCATATTGCATTTAGGTATGAATTTGTGTATAATTCTAATTCTGCAACTTTGATTTATAGAAATGTTTTTTCGCCAACATTATGCAAAGATGGGCCAGATGGTCAATTAGATTTTTGTTATTCAAAGAAGTCGAATTGATTTTTTCTAAACACTTTTAAAGAACAAATAATGAGTAAATCTACAAAAGGGTTACTGGCTGGTTTTTTATTTTTTTTCATTCTGTATTTGTATATTTTTGCTTTTCCAATTGGTAAAATACAAAGCAAGGATCTTATTTGGGTTTTTTTCTTTAGTTTCCCTGGTTCAATTGTTGGTTATATGATTGGAAGAGGATTTGAAAATAAAAGATAGAAGTCGATCCATAAAATACAAAACAAGCAAAAAGACCAAAAAAACTTCGATACCATTCGATTTAGGAGTTTTTGTTGCTATTAATAAAGCTAGATTTTGAACTAGCTGGTGATTGCTTTATTAATCTAACCTTGAGTAATCAATGAATTAGTATGCATTCTAACAGCTTTAACCCAAAAATGTGTCTCTAAAGTCTATTGTTAGGGTTTAAAATATATGTTGAATATTTGATAAGTCATAGATTTGTATAAATCTGTGATTATGGGAAAAATATTTGAAGATGAATTAAATAAGTTGAATTCAATAAATGATGAAGTGAAGCTAGTGTGGAAAGCTGATATGGAAGCGGGTAATGGAATATTTCAGTTTGATTTATTTGTTATCCCATCATTAAACAAAGTCTTTAATATAAATCGTGCTTATATCAGTTTAATAAATGACAATAACTTTATTGCAGCTGGGTCTTTAGTTAGGATACAGTTAGATGTATTATTGAGAATTTTTGCATCTACAATCATTGGCTATGATGTTGATGAATTTGCAAAAAGGTTATTGTCTGGAGAGCAGTTGAATAATATGA
>CAZBJP010000007.1:0-47991 GCA_964492205.1 uncultured Sediminibacterium sp. | reverse complement strand
ACAACAAATCATCAACGATACGATGGTAGGTGGAGCAACTTTAACTAAATTATTGGGCACATCTGCATGGTATGCACCAGGTGCAGCTGGAGCAGCACTAGTAGAAAGCATTGTACGTGATGAAAAGAAATTATTCACTTGTTGCGTGAGCTTAAATGGAGAATACGGACAAAAGGATATCTGTTTAGGTGTGCCAGTTGTAATTGGCAAAAACGGATGGGAGAAGATTGTTGAAATGGATTTATCTGCAGACGAGCAAGCCGCATTCAACAAGAGTGCAGATGCAGTAAGAAATATGAATGATGTATTGAAGACATTATAATCTTCTACAAGATCGAAACACGAATAAAGCCTCGCATTGCGGGGCTTTATTCATTATATGACATTTAACTATATTATATTATCATTAAAAAATAATAAAATAAAGTTGAAATAATTAGGGATATAGTATGGCACACAACCTCACCTTTGACACTCATATTGGCTATTATAGAAGTATTTAAGCAAGCATTGCGAAACCAAAGAAAAGAAATTAAAAATGGGATAAAATAGACATGCAAAAATATTCAAGTGTAAAATATTAAATGAAAATATAGAGTTAAAATAATTTAAGAATTCTTAAACATGATCATACCCTTTCTTATAAGTCCCAAATAAAATAACTAAAAATATAAGTAATGATAATGCTGCTAATATTTTAGACATTTGACTAGTTTTTACTAAAATTAAAATCATGGAAACAATACTTCCAATAATCGCGAATCGTGTAATTTTTTTCATATTTATATTTTTAAATTAAAATAGAGGTTATTCAAAAGTGGATATTACTAATATAATTCCATTATTGAATAACCCCATTAATTATCTACATGTAGAAGCTCCTCCTAATAGTGCGCCTCCAACACCTCCAATAAATCCCCATGTAACTCCAACAGGGCCTAGAGTAAATGCAACTCCATTTCCTGTTGCGCTAGCCATGCCTGCTAAGAATCCTCCTGCAATACCAGCTGCGCAATGCCAGCTGCCGCCTTCAATTAATTCCATTTCATTAAATGTCAATGTTTGCATAAAATATAAATTTTGTTGACTCAAATAAATCGCTGTCGAGTGTTTCAGCGGATGATTTTACATTTCATCATAATGCAATTATTACTTTTGATCAAGAAGTACTTAATTGAAAAGCTTGATATCAAAAATGAAAGTACATTTTTTATGCATTTAAAAATCATGAGAAAATAAGCTTACGGATATTTCCACATGCTCTTAGTCTATCAAATCCATCATATAACAACTATAAATATTTTTTGATTTCATGAGCGTAGAATGAGAGCCGTAATTTTCAATAGTACCATTCTTAATAATATAAATTGTATCACAGAATTTTTTTAGCACATGCAAACGATGGGTAATGAATATAATTCCCATGTTAGCTTTTATTTTTGATAAAAGATTTAACACAAATTGTTCGGAGTTTCTATCCATTGAAGCTGTAGCTTCATCTAAAATTAGTAGTTGAGGATTATGATAAAGAGCTCTAGCTAGCGCTATCATCTGCTTTTGACCACCAGACAGATTAATCCCTTCTTCCCCAATAATTGTACTATATGACTGTGGTAGTGAGTTAATAAAGTCATCAAAATCATATTTTTTGATAAAATGAAGCACTTTGTCTGGATTTTGAGCTGCATCCTCAAATGCAATATTCTCAATTACTGTTCCATTAAAAATATGAGGTTGTTGGGGAACAATACTTATTATACTCCTCCATGATTCAAAAGTCATATTGACTAATTCATAATTTTGATTGATAAAAATATTGCCATTTTCGATGGAGTAATTTTTAGATATAATTTGAGTGAGTGTACTTTTTCCACATCCATTTTCGCCCATAATAGCTGTTATTTCTCCTTTCTTTGCCTTAAATGAGATATCCTTTAACAAGGGGGATCTTCCAGCAAACCTAAATAATACATTTTCAAGTCTAAGTTCTTCAAACTGAATCAAATTAATGTTGTTAGCATCTAATTCAGGTGTTAATCCTGTAAATTCAAACATTCTATCAAATGCAATTTTGGCTTCATTAATGGGCATAGATATTAATGCAAGGTTTGCTATACTTGGAAGTAGCGTGGAGCAAAATCCTAGTATTGCCATCAATTCACCAATTTTAAGTTCATTGGCAAGCACTTGATGGCTACAATAAAGTAAAATACCTAGTAAAAATAAAACTCCAAAACTGTTAGCTATAAACCCAAGTTTGATTTGGATTTTACCAAGCGAAAAAACAGCATCTTGATAATTAAAGTATAATATATTATTGGATTTTGAAAATAGTGTTTGTTTATTATAGTTTTTTATAGGTTCTATACCTTGAAGCGTGGATATATAGTTTGATTCACTCTGTGCATAACTGTTCATTATTGCCCTTTGACCTTTAATAATAATTTTATTAAACAAGTGAATTAAAATAAAATAGATGGGAAGAATACATATTGCAAATAAGGCTATTTTAATAGAATAATTCAATAGAACCCCAAATACAACAATTACAACCAAAATATCAATCACTACATTTCCAGCTAATTGAGTAATAACTCTTTGTATTCTTGAAGTGTCTGTTAAACGAGTAGTTAGTTCGCCAATTTTTCGAGTATCAAAAAAAGATTTGGGTAAATTAAGTAGTTTAGAATAGAAATTACCAATAATCCTTATGTTGAATTGTTTTGACTGTACGATTAAAAAATATTGCCTTAAAACCGAAAATCCTTCTTTAATAATTAAAAGTAGGAATACTAAAGCAATTCCTAAATTAAGTTTATCGAAGTTCTTATTGGGCAAAATTTCATCAATTAAGCGCTGTGAAAAAAGAGACATAACAATTCCAAGCATTGCTATTGCAATTCCTATAATAACAGAAATGCATAAAAGTGGATAATCGTCTTTGATTAATTGTTTGATCCATTGACGTTTTTTAAACCTTACATCAGAGGCTAACTGAAATTGTTTATTTGGTTCAAGCGTTAAACAAATTTTGGATTTCCAAATAGTTGAAAGCTCAGATTGTTTAAAATATACAATACCATTGGCCGGGTCTCCAATTATAAAAATTAATTCGTTGTTTTCAATGACTTTAGTACCATAACAAACTACAAAATGCTCTAATTTTTCATCAATTAATACATGTAAAATAACTGGACAAGGGTGTTTAATAAGTTTAGCCAGATCAGCTTCACATCCCTTTGTATTAAAACCAAGGCTACTAGCTGCTTGATATAAACCAAGTAAAGTAGTTCCATTTATATTGGTACCTGAAAGCTTCCTAATAATTTCCACTGTACTATATCCACCATAATATTTTATAATACTCAGTAAACAAGCAACACCACAATCTGATTGGTCTTGCTGATGCACAATTGAATTATGTAACTTGACTTTCGCCATTAATTAATAAGATTGGTAATTATAGTTTCACCAATGACTTTTTTAACTAATTTATTGTCTTCATATATAAAAAAAGAGGGTACAACACCGGTTCCAAATGTCTTTAGAAATTGATAATTTGTATCTCTAGAAATTATAATATTAGGTAGTAATGATAATTTATAATCCATAATAAATTTTGCAGTATTGATACTATCAGCTGATGTAATCATTACAATTTGAACATCTCTAAGTTTCAGTGAATCTTTGATAAATTCACCAGCCATATATTGGCAGTGCTCACAGTTTGGACTGAAATGATTGATAATTATCCTTGATTTTGAATTGTCAATATCTTTATTTGAAAATGAATTTTGACGTTCTATCATAAAAGAGAACTCTGGCATAGTAGCAATTAAAGCCTCAGCTTTGTTTTTTTTGCGAATTTTCTTAGAAATAAGCAAAAAAGAAGCCAATACAACAATAAAAATAATAGTAGTAAAATATTTTAATTTTCTAGCCATATTAACTGAATTGTAATTGAAGAAAAACTATAAAAATGCACCAAATGGTTAATCCAACCCCATAACTTAAACTAGTTATTTGAATTGCCTTATTGAAATTTATATTTCCAAGTGTCTTGATGCCATATGCAAGTAATAACCAATAAACTGCTTCAAATAAATTAATTTGTTGAATAGGGTAAAGTAAATATTTGGGGATCATATCGTTTTTCAATAATCCGGTAACACCTAGTGGATTGAAATTTTGTAAAATATTTAAATTACTAGGTGGATAAATATAAAAATATAAGACTTTAGTAATTGATGCGACTAGCGGGATTAAATCAGCCATAAGAACGATTTTAAAACAATCTTTGAAAGTTATATCTATTTCAAATAATTTAATTCCGATAAGGATAACTATAGACACAAGACTATATTTAATAATATTGATAATTGGATAAAAAATATAGGATAACCATTCATTTTTTTTGTTAAACAAAATAAGTTCTTCAATTTTATTAATTGACAAAATATTTTCAAGTGAAGAAAAATATAATAATTCTGTAATGATTACATTATTAGCAATCCAAATTATGATTACATAAAATATTGAAAAAACAATAATACTATATAAAATATTCATTTTAAAATGCATATAAATTTATGTGATATTTTTATATTTTAAATCTTTACATACCTCGTAAACAAAAAATAAAAAAGCTAAAAACTATATACATGCTATAAAGAATAAACATATATTTTTTGTTACATTTTCTTTAGGAACCTGTCTTGTTTTTTAATTGTATTAATATATATATAATGAAATAAGCCTGCAATTGAATCTGTAAGTATATTTTTCATGATTTATACATTTAAAGATGAAGATTGTGTATTAAAAAACAACCTTCTGATCATTTAAAAAAAATTACCAACGCCTTCAATTTGCTCCATTTAATTCAAAGTAATTGATTACATAAATTATTAACTAAAAATTCATTACCCCTGTCTATCGCCTTGAGGTAAAATGTTCGGCGGATTTTTTGCTTTCTTGTCTGAAAGATTCCATGTTTGTAAATGAATACTCGGCTGTCTTTTTGTCCCGAAGAAGTATCGTTAGCTACCAACGTCCAATTATTTAACCGCGGCCGCAATTAGGGGAAATGAAATAACCCTTTTGATATATCAAAAATTTATCTAAACATAATACCGTATCGAAAATCATCTGCTATACTATTTGTATTTAATGGGTTTTCGATTTGCTTAATTGATTGGATTGGCTGATTCACTTTACTTTCATTAGCCATATTTTTCAGAGTTACTAAATTATATTTTATAACATCTTCTTTTGCCAACCTCACATTTGTATCCATTGAACATGAGCTTATGAATATTATAGTTGAATATGTAATAGAAGAAAAAAAACTTTTTGGTATACTACATTTTGTAATGTTTTTCATGCATTTTATTTTGTTGATTTCTTTACCGAAAGTACAAGCATTTTGTATTCAAAAATCAATAGAAAAAAAGCTTACGGATATTTCCATATATCAAAGAGAATATTTTCTATGCATTTCAATTAGACATACTAATTATTTTATGTACTAAATTTTTAATTTATTTTTATGAAAATGCAAGATTGGAAAAAGACAAACAAAATATCATTTCAAAAACAGTTGGCGCTACTATTAAATATTCAAGAATGAATGCCGCCATTTCAATAGCTAAACTTTCAAGTGATTTACAAATTAACCCTTCAACGATAGTAAGTATAGAAGATGGAAAACATCAAGCAAGTTTTTGTATCATATATAGCATGATAAACTATTTCAAAATAGATCCAAATATATTATTCAATCAAATTGAAACTTTATTACAAGAAGATTTCGTAAATAAAAATAAACATTCATAAAAAATTTGTGAAGCTGCAATTACTAGCATTAAACTAGTTGAGGCCTTAATAGACTATGCCTCTTTGTAAAAACTAATCGCTTTATCAGCTATAGCTTGCAAGTCTTGTTTTTTCATACAAGCAAAATGCCCTTGTGGACATTGCTTTGTACCGTAGTTTGAGCATGGTTGACATGGCAGTTTTGGAACGATTGCATTATAATACCATTCTGTACTATTTGAACTGGCTGGATAATAAGGTTCCACTTGCAAAGCAGGAGAAGTGGTACCCCATATTGCCACTGTTTTTTTATGAAAAGCACAAGCAATGTATAAAAATCCTGTGTCATGTGCAATCACTGTTTTTGCATTTTTTACTAATAAAGCAGATTCATGTAAGTTGAATTTTCCACAGGCATTATAAATTTTAATAGGATTGACAGCCTCAACTGCATCTCCCTCTGCTTGATCTTCCTTCCCTCCTACCAACACAATTGGATAAGAAATTTTATGACAGAGCATTTGTAGTTCAGATATTGGTAATTTCTTGCTAGCATAAGATGCGCCAATCACCAATGCAATATAGCCAGATTGAAAAGAAGCAGGCAAGGCATTATTTTTTAAAACAGTTTCTTTAGGTATAAAAAAATCCAAACCCCTACCATCATTAACGACGCCTAAACTTGCCAATGCATCTAAGGACCGATCTGCAATATGCCTAGATGGCATCAGATTCAAATGCAATTTGGTGAGTAAAAATTTTTGTAAGCTTAGTTTATTATAAGATAAAGTTGGGACCCCTAATGCTTTTTGAATGCGAAAGGTTCTAAAATTCTTATGCAAATCAATGATATAATCAAACTGATATTGCTTTAATTCCTTGATCGTCGCACTTAAATCTTTATCGAAATAATGAAAATGGTCAATATATGGATTGGCAATGGTCACCGCTTTCATGGAGGCCTTAGTCAAAAAATGAATCTCTACGCCTGGAATCTGTTGCTTAGCACAACGAATTGCCGGTGTAGTAAATACAATGTCACCAATAGAAGAAAAACGAATGAATAATAAGCGCATGTGAATTTACTATTAGTGTTAATCCAATTACTTTCGAAAAATATAATTGCTTATGGCAATGGATTATCATATTCTAAGTAATCCAAGTCTTTATGATAGGTCTCTTCTGTAAATACAAATGCCAACAAAGTAATACCCATCACAATCATTCCAGTTACAATACCACTTTGTACAATAGTCCATCCCATTGATTTTTGCAAAATATCTAGGAATAAAAAATTAATCAATGGCAATGCGCCTCTTACCATATTTGGTATCGTTGTTGCAGCGGTTGCTCTTAAGTTTGTCCCAAATTGCTCTGCCGCCATTTGATTGAAGATGGCCCAATAGCCAGTACTAAAGCCCAAGAAAGCACAAATAGCATACATCCTGCTGTCCGTGTTATTGTAAGCGCTAAAGAACAATGCCATCCCTATGATACTAAGTGTATAAAATAAGAGTAAAGCTTTTTTTCTGCTTTTAAAATATTGACTCACCCAACCAATCAACAAATCACCGACTGCAATACCTATATACGCAAACATCACCGATCTACCTGAATCGATTAAATTATCTCCGTATAAGCCTGTCGCAAATTTATTGCTGTAGTTCACCATCACACCAATAACAAACCATGTTGGAAGACCGATCAATATAGCTTTAATGTATTTTGAAAATCTTTTGTAAGAATTAAAAAACATGAAGAAATTCCCTTTATTAATATTAGCCAATTTTGCAGACTCAAACATAAAGGACTCTGCAACACGCACACGTAAGATTAACAAAAAGAAACCCAATCCGCCACCAATTTTATAACACAATCTCCAATCCTGTGTATATTTAAAAGTGAAGTATGCGAATACCGCACCAAACAAACCTATCCCTGCCACCATTGAAGTTCCAATCCCTCTTTTGTTTTTTGGTAACATCTCGGATACCAAAGTGATACCTGCGCCAAGTTCACCGGCCAAGCCTATCCCACCTACGAATCTACAATAAGCATATTGGTCTACTGTTTGCACATATGCCGTAAGTATGTTAGCAACAGAGTATAGAAGGATTGATCCAAATAATACCTTTAATCTCCCTTGTTTGTCTCCGATTATACCCCATAGGATACCCCCAATTAATAAGCCTGACATCTGCCAGTTAATTATATGGGCACTGTCAACAATAATCGTCTCTAAGGAAGAGCCTACTGCGAGTACACTAGGCTGACGGACGATGGTGAATAATAGTAAATCATATACGTCTACAAAATACCCTAATGCCGCTACTAATACAGGCAAAGAAAAAAGGCCAATTTGCTTATTATTCATGCAAGAAAATTTAATACTTACGATTTTTTAGTGCGATGTGTGATCACTTTTACAATCACTGGTAAAGTTGTCACGCCAACAATACCCAATACAATAACTTCTAAATGATTCTTTAAATCAAAGTTAAAATGTGTCAATATCCAAGACTGTAAAAAATAGCCAGCGCACAACATACTCCCTACCCATGCCAAACAGCCAACTATATTATAATACATGAATTTTGATTTATCCATTTTTACAATCCCGGCAACAATTGGACCGAATGTTCTTATGATTGGAATAAACCTTGCAATTACAATCGCTCTCCCTCCGTGTTTTTCATAAAACTCTTGCGCTTGCATTAAATACTTTTTCTTAAAAAATAAATTTTCTTTCCAGTCAAACATGGTTGGACCAACTTTGTTCCCAAAAAGATAACCAACATAATTACCAACAATACCAGCTGTGGAAATAAAAATAAATAAGATGAATAAATTCAGCCATTCATTGTTAGAAGCATATATTTCTGCTGCTAAAGGTGCGCAATAAATGCCTGCAACAAACAACAAACTATCTCCTGGCAAGAAGAAGCCTGCAAACAAACCTGTCTCTGCAAAAACCACCAATAATATTAGCCACAAACCACCATGCTCAATATAAAATTGAGGTTGTAGCAATTGGCTCCAGTGGAATGCTTCTAATAATGTGATCATGTTGAATGAATATAAAATTAAACTTGTTGTGGTTCCTCTAATGCGCCCTCCCATTTACTCACAGCAGTAGTTGCAAGACTATTGCCCAATACATTAGTTGCAGATCTAAACATGTCACAGAAATGGTCAATTGGCAAAATCAAAGCGATCCCTTCCGGAGGTATATTAAACATCGCACAAGTTGCTGTTACCACAACTAATGATGCCCTAGGGACGCCAGCAATACCTTTGCTCGTTAACATTAACACCACCAACATCGTCAACTGGGTGCCAATGTCTAAATGGATCCCATAGGCTTGCGCTATTGCCATACTCGCAAAAGTCATGTACATCATACTACCATCTAAATTAAAAGAGTAACCTAATGGCAAAATGAAAGAAACAATTTTATCCTTGCATCCGAATCTTTCTAGCTCTTCGGTTAATTTTGGAAAAACCGCTTCACTACTTGTGGTACTAAATGCAATGACCAAAGGCGTGGTAATATGTTTAAGTAAAGATGGAACTCGTTTTCTTAAAATTAAAAATCCAACACCTAATAAGACTGCCCATAAAGTAGCAATACCCACTAAAAAGAATAAAAGATATTTACCGTAAAAAACGAAAATGGTCAATCCCTTTGTTGCAATTACTGCTGCGATAGCACCGAACACACCCAAAGGTGCAAAATTCATTACATAACCTACCATTTTCAAAATGATATGTGCCACGATATCCAATGCTTTTATAAAGCCTTTTGCAGGCTCTCCAATTGCGGCAGCTGCAACACCAAAGAAAATACTGAAAATTACTATTTGTAAAATTTCATTCGTAGCCATCGCTTCAAACATGCTCTTTGGGAACACGTGCTCTACGAAATTAAGTACACTAAAGGACTGAGTCTTACCCATTAAATCTTTAACCCCAGTAGTATCTGCCACAGATAAATCTAATCCTGCCCCTGGCTTAAGTATATTTACAAGCACCATTCCAATCAATAAACTCACCAAAGAGGCAGATAAAAACCATAATAATGCTTTCCCACCTACTCGTCCAACTGCTTTGATATCTCCTAACTTAGCAATACCCACTACTAAAGTGGAAAAAACTAATGGTGCAATAATCATTTGAACCAGTCTCAAGAAGATGGTCGTTAATAGTTTCACATTTTTGGCAAAACCATCAATGGTCGCTTGATTACTTCCTTCATGTATGAAGTATCCAAGAATTGCCCCTGCCACCATCGCGATGACAATATAAACGGTGAGTTTGTTTGATTTTTTCATAGCTTGCTTAGTGTTGCAATATAACACATAAGTCGTAAAAAATGGACGTTTACCATTTTTGGCTTGAGGACTTTTTTTATCAAAAACCTCTGTTGATTTGCAAAAAAAATACTATTTTTCAACTTAAATAGAAACCAATTATACTATGAGTTTATTTAGAAAGAAAGATTTGACTGCCATGTTGGTCCAATCTGATGAAGGCGGAAAAGGATTAAAAAGAACCCTTGGCGCTGGAAATTTAATTGCGTTAGGCATTGGCGCCATCATTGGCGCTGGATTGTTTGTAAGAACAGCTGCTGCTGCAGGACAAGCTGCAGGACCTGCAGTAACCATATCCTTTATAATTGCTGCAGTAGGTTGTGCATTTGCAGGTTTATGTTATGCAGAATTTGCCGCAATGATCCCAATTGCTGGTAGTGCTTATGCTTATTCTTATGTAACAATGGGTGAATTAATTGCTTGGATCATTGGCTGGGCATTAATTATGGAGTACGCTTTAGGAGCAGCTACTGTTTCTATTGCTTGGAGTGAATACTTAAATAAGCTAACTGGAGGAGCCATCCCATATGAATGGAGCCATAGCCCTTTTGAAAGCTTTACAGATAGTATGGGAGTAGCACACTCTGGTATTATGAACGCGCCAGCGTTAATCATACTTTTAGCATTGACTTTGTTATTAATTAAGGGTTCTCAAGAATCTGCTATTGTAAATGCAATAATTGTATTTATCAAAGTTGCCATTGTCATCTTATTTATTGCGATTGGATGGCAGTTCATTAAACCTGAAAATCATACTCCATATATGATCCCTGCTGGCCAAGCAGCCGTAACAGACAGTGCTGGAAAAGTGATTGCAGATTACTCTGGCGCATTTAAGCATGGATGGGGTGGCGTATTGGGTGGCGCAGCCATTGTGTTCTTTGCCTTTATTGGTTTTGATGCCGTTTCAACAGCAGCACAAGAAGCTAAAAATCCAAAAAGAGATATGCCCATTGGTATTTTAGGATCACTGGTTGTATGTACTATTCTCTACATCCTATTTGGTCATGTTTTAACAGGCGTAGCAAACTGGAAGGATTTTGTGGATCCTGAAAAAGGAAGAGAAGCATCAGTTGCTTACGCGATCTCTACTTATATGACAGGCTATGGTTGGTTGGCTACAGCGGTAACCGTTGCAATATTAGCTGGGTTCTCTTCTGTAATTTTAGTGATGTTGATGGGCCAAAGCCGTATTTTCTACTCAATGAGTAAAGATGGTTTATTACCAAAAGCTTTTGGTGATTTACATCCAAAATACCAAACACCTTACAAGTCTAACTGGATCTTATTTATATTTGTTGGCTTATTTGCAGCTTTTGTTCCTGGTAGCGTCGCAGGTGATTTAACAAGTTTCGGAACCCTGTTTGCCTTCGTACTAGTGAGCCTAGGCGTATGGATTTTAAGACAAAAATCTCCAGAAATGGATCGTCCATTTAAAACGCCATTAGTGCCTATTGTTCCAATTTTAGGTGCATTGATTTGCTTAGGTATGATTGTTGCCTTAGACATGCAAACCCTCAAAGTAGCAATGATCTGGATGGTCTTAGGTCTATTTGTTTATTTCTTCTACAGTAGAAAAACGAGTAAATTGAATAATTAATTCATTTGATCTATAAATTAAAATAGTCCCGATTTTTTGGGACTATTTTTTTTGTGTTATTTTTGCACACCTTAAATAAAGAAGCTATGGGAAGGATATTTGAAGTTAGAAAAGCAACCATGTTTGCACGATGGGACAAAATGGCAAAGCAGTTTACCCGAATTGGGAAAGAAATTGTGATTGCTGTAAAAGCATCTGGACCAGATATGGCAACCAACCCTGCTTTGCGTCGATGTTACCAAAATGCGAAGAGTGTGGGCATGCCTAAGGATCGTGTTGAGGCTGCAATTAAAAGAGCATTAGGAAAAGACACTTCCAATTACGAAGAAATTTTATATGAAGGCTATGCACCCCATGGTGTGGCATTATTAGTAGAGACAGCAACAGATAACCACGTGAGAACTGTTGCGAATGTAAAAAGTATTTTTAACAAAGGAGGAGGCGCATTAGGCAATAGCGGTAGCGTAAGTTTCCAATTCAAAAAAATGGGGGTATTTAAATTAAATCCAGAAGGACTTGTGTTGGATGATTTAGAATTAGAATTGATTGATCATGGCTTAGATGAATTAGGCGAAAGCAATGATGACAATGACAATCCAATTATTGTTTTAAGATGTGCATTTACTGATTTTGGTAATTTACAGAAAGCGTTAGAGGATAAAAACATTACCCCAATAAGTGCTGAATTAGAGTGGATTCCTACAACTACAGTGCCTGTTACAGATGAGCAGGCAGAAGATATAAGTAAGTTGATTGAAAAATTAGAACAAGACGAAGACGTCAACAAAGTGTTTCATAACATGGCTTAAAACTTACAACTACGAAAATCAAAATCCTTATATTAAGTTTCATTTTTGCGCAGTCAATGTCTGCTCAAAAATTAATTTCTAAAAACTCAAAGCAGTATTGGCAAACTGTAAAATCAGTGCCGCCTCAAATTGACTCACCTCTCACAAAATTTTTTACGATTCAACATAAAGTAGCTGCTAATTTTTACACTACTCAAACTGGATTTTTTTGTAATCAAGAAAGGTTATTTGAGAAAAAAACTAAAATTCCACTAAGGCTTCGATTAGGCTCATTAAGTTATACTGAACAAATGGAAGGTTATTAATTTATTCAGCGATCATTTCTTTAACTACTTGTATAATTTCTTCTGTATTGGGTTTAGAGAAATAATCCCCATCACTCGCATATGCAGGACGATGCGCTTTTGCCGATAAAGTTCTAGCACTTGCATCAAGCCATTTATAGCCTCCCTGTCCTTCAATTACTTGTTGGTACATAAAAGCAGTAGCTCCGCCTGGAACATCTTCATCCACAAATAAAATTCGATTGGTCTTTTTAAGTGAATTAAGAATTTGATGATTGATATCAAATGGCAATAAAGTTTGTACGTCAATGATTTCACAATCAATACCCAATGATGCAAGGCGAATTGCCGCATCTTCCACAATTCTTAAAGTAGAGCCATAAGAGACAATTGTTATGTCTTCTCCGGTTCTTAAAATTTCTACCCTTCCTAACGGCACAGTATACTCATTGATATTCGTAGGCACAGATTCTTTTAATCGATAACCATTTAAGCACTCCACAAGAATTGCAGGATCATTGGATTGTAATAAGGTATTGTACATTCCCACTGCTTGCACCATGTTTCTGGGTACACAAACAAACATTCCTCTTAAGGAATTGATGATCATACCCATTGGTGATCCGCTATGGAAAATACCTTCCAAACGATGCCCTCTAGTTCTAATGATCACTGGACTACTTTGTTTACCAACAGTACGATAATGAAGCGTTGCCACATCGTCACTTAAAGTTTGAATGCCATATAAAAGATAATCTAAGTATTGTATTTCTGCTATGGGCCTTAATCCTCTCATTGCTAAACCATGTGCTTGACCCATAATCGTTTGCTCTCTAATACCTGTATCAAAAATTCTATTTACCCCATATTTTGCTTGTAATCCGGCAAAGCCTTGATTCACATCTCCTATATTTCCTAAGTCTTCACCAAATGCAATTACTTTAGGATTGTTCGCAAATAAATGATCGAAATATTGATTCAATACTTCATAACCATTCAATTGCGTTGGATTATCCTCCATCATAGCAGGGACAACAGGTACATTCAACGCACTCTTGGGGCCTTCATTGTATAAATACTTGCTATAAAAAGGAGCTTGTTCTGTATAATAATCTGACAATAATTTTTTAATTGCAGCTGCATGTGTATGATTGGGCACTTGCTCCAATGCCATATTTAAAATTCTAAAAAGTTCTCTTTTTAGCGGCTCTTTATTGGCCAGCAAATCCTGCATCGAACGATATAAAGGAGCATTACTATCCAACCCTGCTAATATTAAATTTGCAGCTTCTTGAATTTTCGACTTAATAGGTGTAATGTATTTATCCCATGCTGCTTGTTTTGCATCGCGTACTTCTTGCTTCACCCTCGACTCTAAAATATCTAAAGACTCAGCAGTAGCTAGTCCATTTGAGATCAACCAATCCCTCATTTGTTTATTACAATCCCATTGACGCTCCCAAGCTAACCTTTCTGCTGATTTATACCTTTCATGACTACCACTAGTCGAATGCCCTTGAGGTTGTGTTACTTCTTTAATATGAAAAAGCACTGGTGTGTGTGTACTGCGTGTATAAGCAATGCCCTCTTCAAAAGTTTCACAAAGGGCTGCATAATCCCAACCCTTTGCGGTGAAAATTTTGATGCCATTTGTGCCAGGTTTTTTTTCAAAGCCAGCCAATGCTTCTGAAATAGACCCCTTTGTTGTTTGTAATTCAGTAGGAACTGAAATACCATATCCGTCATCATATACAATCACTGCCAATGGCACTTGTAAAACACCTGCTGCATTAATCGTTTCCCAAAAATGTCCCTCAGAAGTACTAGCATCTCCAATGGTGCAAAAACAAACTTCATTTCCTTCGTTGGTTAGGCCATTAAAATCAGAAGCGTTGGTAGCGTTTCTAAAAAATTTAGACGCAAATGCTAATCCTAATCCCCTTACCATTTGTCCTGCAGTAGGCGCAATGTCAGCAGAAACATTAAGTTGCTCTGCTAATGGAAGCCACTCTCCTTTATCATCCACAAAAGGTGTACTAAAATGTGAATTCATATTTCTGCCTCCGCTGTATGGATCGTTTTCAACATCTGCATACAATTGAGCAAAATAATCTGCGACATTTGAAAGCCCTAAAGCAAACATGAGTGTTTGATCACGATAGTAACCACTTCTAAAATCGCCTTTCTGAAAAAATTTAGCCATTGCAACTTGAGCGATCTCTTTCCCATCCCCAAAAATGCCAAATTTGGCCTTCCCGGTCAATACCTCTCGTCTACCTAACAAACTCACTTCTCTACTGATTAATGCAGTTCGGTAGTCCTCCAATACAGTTTCGCGAAATGCTTCAAACGAAAGCATGTCTTGTTTAGATACGGCTTCTAAGTTGGATTCCATTTGACAAAAATAGGGGTCAAAATGCAATAAAAATCAAGAAAGATATAAAAACAATTAATTAGTGAAATTTCAATAATTTAGCGCTAAGCTTTACGCCAAAATCCGTTACCAATAGGAATCTTAAATACTTTTAAAAATAATAATGATGAAAATTTTTCTTTCCCTTTCCCTAGTCTTTGTAACCTTACTTAGTACTGCGCAAACCACCATAAAATTTGATAAATCTGCTCATAATTTTGGTAAAATATCAAAAGGTGTGCATAAATCTGTCGTATTTAGTTACACGAATATGGACAGTAAACCTTCAGTCATTGAGTTTGCCAATGCGGAATGTGGCTGCACGCAACCAGAATATGATCAAAAACCCATTTTAAAGGGACAAAAAGGGACGATTAAAGTCACTTATACTGCTCCTACCTTAGGTGCATTTAGGAAAAAAGTGAATATCAAATTTGCAGGTCAGAAATTACCCGCAGAACTAGTTATTGAAGGTGAAGTTATAAAGTAAAATTATACTATGAAAAAAACGATGCGTATACTAGCAGTGATGTCTCTAATTGTTTGGGGGCAACTTGTGCATGCACAAATTACTGCGGCACCAGACCGTAAAGAAGGCCAAGGACCATACAAACAACTAATCATCAGAGGTGTCACTTTAATCAACGGAACTGGTGCGCCCCCATTGGGCCCAGTAGATATTGTCATTGAGCAAAACAAGATTCAAAGGATCGTTACTGTTGGGGCTGAAGGCAACCCAATTCAAAGTGCGAGACGTCCAGTTTTAGCAGCAGGTGGACAAGAAATTGATGCCACTGGCCTATTTGCCCTTCCTGGTTTCATAGATATGCATGCGCATATTGGTGGCAAGGAACAGGGAACCCCTGCGGAATATGTTTATAAGCTTTGGCTAGCGCATGGCATCACCACAGTAAGAGATCCATCAACTGGTAATGGATTAGAGTGGGTATTAAATGAGAAAAAAAGAAGCGCAGCAAATCAAATTGTAGCCCCTAGAATTTTTGCTTATACAGCTTTCGGCATGGGCGCAAAAAAACCAATCAACACTCCTTCCGACGCCATTGAATGGGTAAATGAAAATGCAAAAAATGGTGCTGACGGAATTAAATTTTTCGGTGCAGCACCGGATATTATGGAAGCCGCTATTAAAGAAAATAAAAGACTGGGTTTAAGGTCTTGTGCACATCATGCACAAACTGATGTTGCTAGATGGAACGTTGTTCAATCTGCTAAAGCAGGCATGACAAGTATGGAACATTGGTACGGACTACCAGAAGCCCTTTTTGAAAATAAAACAATACAAGACTTCCCAGCAGATTATAATTATACGAATGAACAAACTCGTTTTGAACATGCAGGAAAATTATGGAAGCAAGCTGCTGCACCTTATTCTGAAAAATGGAATAAAGTAATGAATGATTTAATTTCAATGGATTTTACTTTAGTACCAACTTTTAATATATATGATGCTAATAGAGATCTGCAAAGAGCAAGAAGAGCAGAATGGCATGAAACCTATACACTTCCTTCTCTTTGGCGATTTTTTGCACCAAGTAGAAATGCACATGGATCCTATTGGTTTAATTGGGGTACAGAGCAAGAAATAGAATGGAAACAGAACTATCGATTATGGATGACCTTTATTAATGAATATAAAAATAGAGGCGGAAGAGTTACGACAGGCTCTGATAATGGTTTTATTTACCAAACCTATGGCTTTGGTTTTATAAGAGAACTAGAATTACTAAGGGAGGCAGGATTCCACCCACTAGAAGTGATTCGTTCAGCTACTCTCTATGGCGCTCAAGCTTTAGGTATTGAAAAAGACTTAGGCACAATCGAGCAGGGAAAATTAGCAGATATCGTATTAGTCAATGCTAATCCTTTGAAAAATTTACAAGTTTTATATGGCACTGGCGCAATTGAATTAAATGCTAAGGGAGAAGCAATTAGAACAGGAGGTGTTCAATACACCATAAAAGACGGCATTGTATACGATGCCAAATTACTTTTAAAACAAGTAAAGCAAATAGTGGATGAAGCAAAAACAAAGGAAAATTTCAAAATCACTCAGCCAGGCATTGAATGATAATATTAAGTTCATATTACCTCTAACAGTAAATCTTATTTTTGCAAAGTTATGGTAATGGTTAATCCATAAGCAAGCAATCGTTAAAGCCTCCTGATTCTTCAGGAGGCTTTTTTAATGTATCTAGGATCAACTGCCTCTTGAACCTCCAGTTTTAATTGGTTTTTTACTAGCACCTGAAGACTTTGTGCTTGCTTTAGCTATAAATTTTGAACTACCCCCAGCTTGTACATTTGTTTTGGAAGAAGTTGCTATTTTTTTGTCTGCTACTTTTTTATTGATTGCAAATCCCATAATTGATATATTAGACCCAAAAATAGGATTATTATTTTATTCTAGAAGATATCTATTCAATACAAAAGGGCCAAATTGATATAAGGCCCGTATTACTCATCCATGCCCTATACGTTTCCCCAAAACGTGTCAAGGCAAATCGTTCACTATGTCTACCAACGAAACTTTCAATGATTTTGATATTTTATAAATTTGAAAAAAACTTGTGTTAATTTTTCCTAATTCAATTCTGCTTAATTGTGTGTAATCCATTCCAGCATCAAATGCCGTTGCTTCAATGGTCATTTTGTTTTCAAGACGTAATGTTCTAGGTTTAAGTCCAACAGACTTTGCAAAATCAACCTTGTTGAGTATACTATCATGGTATATTTTCATAGAACAAATATGTGTTATTTGGGAAGCTAGCACAATGGCATATTTGCCATATTATAGCACCTATTTGTTGTGATAAATCCCATAAAAAAGGGGGTGTAGTAGCATTAGCTACCAACCCCCCAGATTTAACTAAACTTACATCTAAACAAACCTAATGTGTTAAAACTTGTTTATTTTCAATCTAAGCAAGACTACTAATAGAAAGCAAATTCAACCCTTCTGTTTTTTGCTCTGCCAGCAGCTGTTTTATTCGATGCAATTGGATCAGCTTCGCCATAACCTATTGCAGTAATATGTTCAGGTCCGATACCTTGTTTGGCTAAATAATTTTTAACGGTATTGACCCTGTTTTTTGATAAGGCTAAATTTGAAGCATCAGAACCAACATTATCAGTATAACCAGCTAATCTTATGCTTAAATTTTTCTTTAATAAAATATCTACAACTCTATGTAAATAAGAGAAAGAGACAGGCTTTAATACAGCGCTTCCCGTTTCAAACTGTAAATGTTCAGAGGCTTCTTTGATTACATTGTAATCCTCATCACTTGGGTCAATTTTGGAAAGCATTTCTTCGGTTCTAGTAATGACAGCTGGTTCTAAAGTACAACCTGCGCCATCCACTTTTGTTCCTGAGGGTGTTCCCGGACATTTATCAAAATAATCATTTACACCATCCCCGTCACTATCTTTTTTTAAGCGTGTGTGCTCATCATGTAGCATTTTAATTTCGTTATCTCTAGCGGAAATGTTTGTATTTAAAATGCGTATTTGCTCTGCCATTGCATAATCACGGTCAGATGCTTCTTTCGACAATTGTCTTGGCGCATTGTGTCTAATCAATTGCGGTTTAGATTTGCCTTTTATTGCAAATTCTATCCCGATATGTCCATAAGAAAATCGATCATTTACAATAGGTTCTTTGTAATATCCATCTAAGTCATCTGCATCAACAAAACCAACTTTATAACCTAGATCTAAATTAACCGAAGGTGAAATTTTAGCTTTAAATCCTATTCCAACTGGAATAAACATGGATGATTCCGCACCATCTGGGTGTCCATTCACTTCTACATTTTGTTTTGTTGTTAATGTTGCTTCATACCCAACCATGCCTACTCCTAAAGTCAAATAAGGCTTAATAGCGGTATTTAATTGTGACCAATTGATATTACCCAGCATAGTAACAGCACTTACACTTGCTGACCAATTTATATTTGTTTTAAAGGAACTATAAGGACCAGAAGGTGCTACACCTGCCCAAAGCGTATTATTATTAGCACTTAATTTCCCAGCTAAAAAATCAGCTTGGACTCCAAATATATGTGAGAATTGCTTTTTGATATTTAAACCATAACCAAGATTTGTTTCCCATTCAGAAAAATCATTTCTTCCACCAAAGGCAGAAATAGGAACTAAACCACCAAGATGTAAACCAATAGACCAAGTACTAAAGTCTTGAGTGCCATTAAAAAGTTTTACTTGTTGGTTAGATCCAGCATCTTGTGCATGGATTTGTGTTATTGCACTAATGGCTACAAATAATACTGTAACAATTTTAGAGTAATATTTTTTCATTTTTTTTATTTTTAAAATTAAAGATCACATACTTAAAGATGTGTATGATAGAGACAAAGTTGGCTACTAGTTAAAGAACATTGTTATATATATACCGAAATGATTTGTATATTTTACTGTTAAACATTTTCTAAAATCTCTGTGCGAGTTAAATTCATTTTTTTATAACATGAAGGTGATAAACCAGTTATTTTTTTAAATTGATTAGATAAATGTGCCACACTACTATAATTGAGTTTGTATGATATTTCTGTTAAATTGTATTCATCATACATTAATAATTCTTTTACTTTTTCAATTTTGTGCGTAATAATAAATTGCTGGATAGTCCTACCTTCTACTTCTGAAAAAATATTAGACAGGTAGACGTAATCCATATTCAATTTTTTTTTGATGTACTCCGAGTAATTGACTATAGGAAGCTCTTCTGCATGATGTATCATTTCTACAACAGCATTTTTTATACCCTCTATTATAGTAATTTTTTTATCTTCAATTAGTGGCAGTCCAGCAACAAATAAATTATTTTTTAATACCACTTTTTGTTTGTCTGTTAATTCGTCTTTTATTTCTGCCCAGCCTAATTCAATTTGCAATGGCTCAGCACCAACTTTTTCAAGCTCTGCTTTCACAAGCATTTTACAACGAAGGCTAACCATGTTTTTTATATATAATTTCATAATAATAAAACTAAGATGTTAAAAAATTAAATTATCTGACGATAGTCAAAGTTTGGTATGACTTTAGTCAAATTAATTGCTCAATTCTGCTAGTCTTTTTTTATTTAATATTTTAATACAATTATTTGAAATATCTATTAGCTTTTCTGATTTAAAATCAGTTAGAGTTCTTATTAAAGACTCTGTAGCTGTACCTGCAATAGAAGCTAGATTATCTCTACTAATATCAATAGTAAAATCCTTGGAGTCTTCTTTGTTATATTTATCATTAATACGCACCAATGCATCCGCCACTTTCTTACGCAATGAATTATATGCTAGACCAATCATTTGACATTTTTTTTCAGAAACACTTTTAGTCAATAAATGAATAAACAAATTCATTACCTGTTGATTGGTCTTAATCAACTGATTAAACTCTCCTCTTGGGATGACTATTAATTCTGTATCCTCTAATGCTTCTGCTATTTCTGTATAATTTGAATTTTCAATCAAAGGGATATAGCCAATAAAGTCATTCTCAGCAAATAAATCCACAACTAATTGCTTCCCAATATCATTTGTTTGATAAATTTTAACTTTACCCTTTTTTACAAAGTATAAATTACGAGAACAATTTCCTTCTGAAAAAATGATTTGTTTCTTTTTATAATAAAGAATGTCTCTATCTTTTATCAAAATATCTAACACCTCTTCCACTCCATTCAAACGAATGACTTCAGTAATTGGCTCAGCGACTGAATGAGTTGGCTTACTCGAAAAATTATACTGTTCTCTAACAGCGCTTAAAATATCATTAGACGCCCCATTCTGATTTTTAATATTAGAAAAAGTAAGCTCATTTGATTGGTTGTGCCCATTCGATTGAATATGTCCATTCGATTGAGTATGTCCATTTGATTGTACATGGCTGTTGAGATGCTTGGGCGTAAAGAAAACTACCTTTGAATGTTGGGTAGTAGGGTCACTTTGTAGTTCTTGAAATAATCCATACCCATCTAATAATGGAAGTAATGAACCACAAATAATCATGTCAGGTGTTTCACGCTTGGCCAATGCAGCAGCATGTTGACCATCTTCTGCCGTAAAAACTTCATAATTAACCAATTCCAGCACTTGTGCAAGATTTGATCTTATATCCTCGTCCTTTTCAATTAGTAGAATTTTTTTCATGGAAATGATTTTTAAGGATTAACCAATAGTAGAGATATATTGTCTAGCAATAGTGATATGATTACATTACTATTACGCTATTAGTATTTGCATACTAATACAACAAAAATGGGGAACATAGAATTCTTGGGTGGGGGAACTGCAAATGAGTAATTGAACCAGGGATAAAACTATATCGAACTAAGGGGATTGGTTCTTATATGCATTAACGACCTTTTCAATGTAATATTATAACTGTATTCAATTTTTTTTCCTGACTATAATCAGTTTTGAAATTGATTCTAGTTAATAAAGTTAAAGCCTCCCATCCACCAAACACCTAGACATAACAGATTTAGTATCAAAAACTACTCCATTATGATTTATTAGTTTATCAAGTTCTAATTGATTAAAAAAATCATGTGAAACAGCCAATATCACTGCATCATATCCTTCTTCAGGACTATTTAGTAAATCAATATTATACTCTTTTTTTACTTGAACAGGATCCGCCCAAGGGTCATACACATCAACCTCTAAACCAAAAGCTTTCAATTCAGTATAAATATCAATGACTTTTGAATTTCTAATATCTGGGCAATTTTCTTTGAAAGTAAAGCCATTTATTAACACTTTTGCTCCATTAATTTTATGATTTTTTTGAATCATCAATTTAATGACTTTACTAGCCACAAACTGGCCCATCTGGTTATTAACCCTTCTTCCAGATAAAATTACTTGTGGATGATATCCCAGTGATTCAGCTTTATGCGCCAAATAATAAGGATCTACCCCAATACAGTGCCCCCCAACCAAGCCTGGTTGATATTTCAAAAAATTCCATTTTGTAGATGCAGCTTCTAGTACGTCATTGGTATCTATATTCATTCTATCAAAAATCAATGCCAACTCATTGACAAAAGAAATGTTGATATCTCTTTGTGCATTTTCAATTGCCTTGGAAGCTTCAGCCACTTTGATACTTGGGGCCAGATGAGTTCCTGCAACAATAATAGATTGATATAAGGCATTTACTACATCTGCGATTTCTTTAGTCGAACCAGATGTAACTTTCTTTATTTTCGTTAAAGTGTTTATTTTATCCCCTGGATTGATTCTTTCGGGTGAATATCCGCAGTAAAAATCTACATTGTATTTTAATCCACTCATCATTTCAAGAACCGGCACACAGTCTTCTTCAGTACACCCAGGATAAACAGTAGATTCATAAATAACTAAGTCTCCTGGCTTTAGTATTTTTCCGATCATCTCAGTGGCTTTTAAAATAGGGCGCAAATTAGGCTTATAAAAGCCATCGATGGGTGTAGGAACAGTAACAATAAAAGTATTAGAACTAATAATATCCTCTAACTTAGAAGAGAACACTAAATCCGAAATTAAGTCTTGTTCATTTACTTCTTTAGTTCGATCATATCCATTTTGTAATTCACTAACTCTCTCTTGATCGATATCAAACCCAACTACTCGATATTTCTTCGCAAATTCTAAAGCCAATGGTAACCCAACATAACCCAAGCCTATAACAGCTAATTGATGATTCATAGCCATAACATGATGATTGATTTAATTTAAAAACTATTAATAAGCGTTTTTATGCCCTGAAAAGATTTGATAGAAAGTTAGAATCATGATTCTTATATCTAGCCAAATGGTCCAATTTTCAAAATACCAGAGATCACTAGCTACCCTTCCTTCAATTTCAGCCTGACATTTGATCTCTCCTCTAAAACTGTTAATTTGAGCCCATCCAGTAATACCTGGTTTTAAAAATTGTCTTGACATATAATGCGCCACATTTTTTGAAAATTCAGAACTATGTTTTAACATATGTGGTCTTGGTCCAACTAAACTCATTTCACCTAAAAAAACATTGATAAATTGTGGAAATTCATCTAAACTAGACTTTCGTAAAAAACGACCAATCCTTGTAACTCTTGGGTCATTTTTTGTAGCAGATAACTCATCAGCTGTCGTATTCATTTGCATACTTCTAAACTTCAAACAATAAAATGGTTGATCATTTTTACCACTCCTTTGTTGCTTAAAAAATATTGGCCCCTTGGACTCTATTTTTATTAAAAAAGCAATCAAAGGAATGAGCCATGATAAAATAAAAAGTATAACAAAAGCACTAACGAATAAATCAACCGTCCTTTTTTTTATTCTATTTCCAATATCCTCTAAAGGGTCCTCCCTTAAGGCAAGAACTGGCATATCACTAAAATAACCTACTACGACAGGTTTTTTTAAAAACATAGATAAATCTGGGATAATTTTAAACCTAACACAACTATTTTCGGCATCATTCATTAGATGATAAATTGAACTATTCTGTTCAGGCATGATAGTTGAAAATATTTCTTGAACTTTATATTTTTTAGCTATCTCTATTGTGTGGTTTAAATCAGATAAAATTGGATAATTTGTCAATTCATCAATATTAGAGGGGTCTTCTATATAACCAACTAATTGGGTATTTATTCCCTCTTCTTCAAAATACTTAGCTAATTTTTTTGACAAATCATTATAGCCAATAATTAATACTCGGTTTAAGTATTTAGTGCGCTTTTTAATATAATGATATATAGCAAAATAAAAAAGTCTGTTTAAAAATAATACAATTGAAAAATAAAATAAAAGCATTAATATAAATCTGCGTGAGAAATTAACCTCTCGTATAATAACTAAATACAATAATATAGTCATAGACCAAAAGACGTAATTTTGCAACGTTCTTTTAATAAATACTTCGTATTTTAAAACTAAACTACTACCGTAAAGCCCCGTGATGATTGAAATAAATAACCAAGAAAAATTAAGTAATAACCAGAACTGCAAATAGGGGTCAAAATTTAATGCTATAAATGTTTTTTGAAAATATACTAAAAGAAAAAGCATAGTGCAATTCAATCCAAAAAGATCTACTCCAAAAAGTGTATTACTGAGTATATAATTTAGTCCTTTTTGCATAAAAATACATTGATAATTCTTTCAGCTGTTTTTCCATCCCACAATGCAGGACCGATATTTGTTTTCCAATCACCACGATCAATTTTATTCAACATTAGGGATAATAAATGCATATCTTCTCCCACCAGTACATTTGTGCCATGGGTGACTGTTTCTGGACGTTCAGTAGTATCACGTAAAGTAATACAAGGCACATTTAAAATCGTAGCTTCTTCAGTAATGCCCCCTGAATCTGTAATTATTGCTTTGGCATTTTTGACTAAATAAATAAATTCAAAATATGGTTGTGGTGGAACTAGATTTATAGAATAGCAATTAATTTGATTTGCTTCAATACAATTTAAAGTCCTAGGATGTACAGGGAAAACAATTTGGTCGCTAGAAGATAAAGTGGCTATTTCAGTTAATAAAGATTGTAATTTAACTGGATCATCTACATTAGAAGGTCTGTGAAGTGTAAGTAGTATATAGCTTTTATTAACCAAATTAAGTAGATCCCAGCAAATTGGCTTCTTAATATCTTGAAGATGGTAAAGCAACGTATCAATCATTGTGTTCCCTACAAAATGAATATTTTCTTTTGGTTGATTAGAGTCAATTAAATTATCTGAAGCTGTTAAACTTGTAGTAAAAAAAGTATCACAAATAGCGTCTGTGACAATTCTATTCAATTCTTCTGGCATGCTTAAGTCACCCGATCTAATTCCCGCTTCAACATGTGCTGTATGAATTCCCATCTTTTTAGCAGCTAAAGCTGTAGCCATAGTTGAAGTAACATCCCCAACAACTAATACAACGTCTGGTTTATTGTGTGTTAATTCAATTTCAAATTGACACATGATGGAAGCCGTTTGTTCTATAACACTACCTGTGCAGCATTTTAACTGTGTATCAGGTTGTGGGATATTTAATTGATCAAAAAAATCACCACTCATTTTTTGATCAAAATGCTGCCCAGTATGCACAAGTCTATAATCAATAGCTTCGCCTTTTAATTTTGCAGATTGAATAGCTCTGATTATTGGAGCCACTTTAATAAAATTTGGTCTAGCACCAGCAACAATAGTGATGAGCATAGCTAGTAAATTTTAATGTGATTAAAATTGTCTGAAAATTCTTCCTCTTCAGTTCTATCAAATTCACGAATCAGTTTAATTGTTTCTTTGATATTAGCTTTAGAAGATGCACCAAAAAGTATAGATTGAATATTTGGCAAATTACATACATAAGAAAGTGCCTCTTTAGGTTTATTTGCACCACTAGACAAAACCTGCATAGCAATGACACGTAAATCACCCTCCCTTAATGTTTTTTCATATAAATCTCTACCACCTGACATCCTAAATCCATCAATATTAATAGACGTACAAATAATTGGGTTATAAATCCCAGCTTCATTTAAAAATTGTAACATTTTCGGCATATTCATTGTTATATAACCAGGCTCTGCGTTATATTCAGAAATTATATATTGATGAAATGCTTTGACTACGTCTTTCATACCTAGTCCTAATAATAAATCTGTAATTACATTTTGAAGGAAAATAATTGGAGTTTCAACACCTTTAAACATTTTCATTTCTGCATCTACTAATAACTTCATCATAGCAATATAATCTTTAGAAACTATTGCCACTCCACCTCTAAAAAGTGTACCAAAAAAATTTCCAGGTATATATTGCTTTAGTGTCCCTAATAAGCCTAATTCAGCAACTGCATTCGCATATTTATGTGCATAGGGTAAGCATGGATATATTTTAAAATTATGATACTTAATTGGGTTAGTCTTAATAGAGTTGCAAATGCTTTCTATACGATCATGCGTAGTACACATAAAAGTATTTACACCTTCATCTCTAGCATAATCTAATGTTTTAAGAATAGTAGCATCATCTTTAAATTGAATTGCTTGTGCTCTAGATTTTTCATCTGAGATATGATTCACACCAAAAAACTGATTATCGCCAAATATTATGCGTTCCATAAAAGATTATTTGTAATTTTTAATTAGTTGTAAAACTTTATCTGTTTGTGTGGCAGATTCAAAGTTGTTTATATTATTAGGTACATCCCCATTGACTGCTTTAATAAAATAATCTATTTGTGCAGAATACTCTTCCCCTCTTAAATAATATTCAACTGAATCACTTAATTCATTAATATGACGGATATTCCATCCTTTACTATATATTAAATGATGCGGAGTATCTTTTAAATATAATTTCAACTCTGTTGTATCAACGATAATTTTTCCTTTTGTACCAAATACCGTAATTGTGGTAGACATTTTCCTAAAAGTTTCATCACTCCAATTAACATTTAATACTCCACTAATATTATTATTAGTTTCAAGTAATGCATAAACACCATCTTCAACATTGGTATTAAAATATTGTTTTAGGATTGTACCATGTACTTTGTCGATGGGAGAAATTAAATCATTCAATAAATCAATGCAGTGTGCTGCATAATCAAGCAAGCATCCACCTCCTTCATCTTCTTTAGAACGCCAACTTTGATGTTTATTTCTGACAAAAACCGGACCATTCATTTCGCCAGAAAAATGTTGAATTTTACCAATTAATCCTTTATCAATAATATTTTTCGCTTCTCTAAAAGTGGCAATAAATTTATTATGGTACCCAACTTGATTTACTAAATTTCTTGACCTCGCCATTTCCATCAGACCTAACCCTTCTTCGAGATCTAAACAAAAAGGCTTTTCTACGAATACATGTATATCATTTTTCAACAAATTCCATACAAACAAGGAATGAAATTTGGTAGGGACAGCTACAATAACTGCATCCGGCTTTGTCACTTCGATCATTTTGTTGTAATCTGTAAAACACCGAAACTGGGCATATTTTTCCAGAAAATCAGTAACTAAATGTGTATTATCTGCAACACCAACAATTTCAACTTGTGGGTGTGCACCAAGAATGGATAAATGCGAAATACCCATTTTGCCCGCTCCAATTAAAGCGACTCTTATCATATATTAAAATTTAAAAGGTGAATTAGCTGAATGCTAATGGGAATTATGTGCAATAATCTGCGCTTTAAAAATGTCATACGCTTGTTTGCCCATAATTAATAAATCATTGCTTTGTTTAGGTTTATCTTTTTTAGCCAAAATTTGCAAAACATGATTAGTATCTAGTTGAGGAACATGTAGTAACAAATTATTTTTCAATAAAAGATTGTCAACCGCTAATAATTTGTCTTGATATACTGAAATAGTTGGAATCCCAAGTAATGCAAACTCCCTAGTCATTGACCCACCAGCACCAATAAAAAGTGCACAGTCAAGTGCAATATCATCAAAATGCATAGGTTTTATTGGGACATAAGATAAACTAAAAGCTGGCTGATTGTAATGCTCAAATTGTTCCTGATTTCGTGTTAAAATAACAACATTAAATTGTTTTTGTAATTGTTGGATCATATCATCTAAAAAATTCATGGCACCATTATAATACTGTGCGGTTGATGGCTCCGGACGTATATATATTTTTATACACTGTACTGATGATGAATTTCTTTTTAAAGTCAATTCATGATGTTTAATCCAAAGATAGACACCTTCTTTTACGCCAGGATAATAGATGATTTTTGATTTGATCCAACTATTGTTAAGGTATTTATTTAAAGTAAAATTTGATGGTAATAGAATTTTATGTGCAAAATAAAAAGCAATAAGATTTCCAGATGCATGCTCATTATCATTTGTGTAAATAGATGAAATATTTAGTAACCGTGCAACTATAGGTAAATGAAAAGAGCTTTGGCCAACTGCTAAATTTAAATTTTTGGAGGATAAATGCCAATATAATTGAGCAACTCTTACAGGAAAACCAAATATTTTTTTTACCAAACTCTTACCATAATGTTTACCAATTATTTTATATGTCATACATTTTTGATCCAAAAGCGCTATGGTATTAGCAAGTGGCCTAGTTGTTATTATTACTTCATGTCCTTCTTGCTTAAGTTCTTTAATGATATTATAAAATAAAATCACATGTGGGGAGTTCGATATGTCAAACCAAATACGCATTAATTAGAATTTACTTTCATTGATTACAAATCGATGCTTAGCATTATCCGTCTTTAAGAATGGTGCATTAAATATAATTTTGTAACTGTCGAAATGTAAATGCTTTTTTATTTCGTAAATATACTTGTCGTAATGTATTTCCGAAGTCATTGTAGGATCTACATTTAAATAAATTTTTAACTCAGTTTTATTGAATACTATTTGAAATTGCTTAATACTACTATCTTCCCTAAATAATATATTAAAAAAACAACTATGTAAAGAATGCCCTTCATAGTCAGTTACAATATCACATGTTCTACCTAAAATATTAGTAATAATTGGATAATGACTTCCGCAGATACAAATACTTGTTTCATCAATTTCAACTTGGTCACCTGTTAAATACCTCATAATAATAAATCCTTTATTGGACAGATCAGTTGAAATTAAATTACCAGACGTATCTATCTCATAAAAGGACCTTGAACTAATTAAATGCATATTATGTTGTTTACATTCATAAGCAGAAATGCCCGCTTCATTACAACCATATTGATTATATACAGGTACAAAAAAAGCAGTTTGGATGGTATGCCTTAAATTAGGTGTTAATACTTCGGCTGTGCAAACAATACCTTTTAAATGAGGAAAATCGTAAGTCCCTTTTTGTAAAATATAGTCTGCAATATGACCTAGTGCTGAAGCATATCCATAAATTATCGCCACTTTATCATGAATAATTTGTCTAATATATAATTCGATATTTTTATCGGAAAGATCATAAACCGAATAAACATTAATATTAAATAAATAGTAAAATAACTTGTGCTTAAAGTTTGATTTAATAATAGATGTGCCGGCGATAAAAGCAATTTTATCACCCCAATGATATCCAGCTGCTTTCCATGACATTAATATACCTGCCCACATAGCTGATCTAGATTCATTTGTACTAAAGTAATTTAAAGGAATACCTGTAGACCCGCCAGTAGATTTAGGGTACATTTTTTTCTTATAGCTAGTTGAAATAAAATCCTTGAAATTATTTCTAATTGTGTGTTTTTCAAGAAATTTTATTTCATAGTAATTATGAACATTTTTATAATATTTAGTACTTGAATTAGCTTGTTGAAATAAATTATTAAGTCGATCTTGTCTAATTAAATTTAATTCATCTTTTGATAGTAGTTCCTCTTTTTTAAATCTTTTATACGTATTCAAAATATTTGTACCACCAAATAAATCAATAAGATAAATTCTTAGAAGGCCAAAGTTTAAATGCATAGTAAAAATTTTAACTAATTAACTTATTATACTCATTGGATAATTGCATAACAATTTTGCTTGTAGAATAATTTAAAGCTAAATCATATGCATTTTTTTGAAATTGATCAAGGGGATATTGATGATTTACAATTTCATCAAAAATTGAATCTAATTGTTTGAAATCACCTGCATCAAATAGCCAACCATTAACATGCTGCTTAACAACAGAAGGCACACCGCCCACTCTAGTTCCAATAACTGGCTTGCCATGACCTAAAACTTCTAAAATTGAGACTGGTAAGCCTTCATAGTAAGAAGGCAAAATGAAAATATCACAAGACTGTATAGCTTGAATTTTTTGATCACCATTTATAAAACCTAAATATTCAATTTGACTAAGAAATTTTGAATCAGAAATAATTTCATTAAGAAATTCAACTTCACCTATTCCGCCAATTTTTAAATTGATCTTTTTATGTTTAAAATGTATATTAGTATGTATATAATTTAGTAAGTCGAAAATGCCTTTTTTTTTATTAATTGTGCCTAAAAATAAAAGTGACAATACATCAGAAGGAGTTTTTTGGATTAAAATAGGATGTATTTTAATTGGATTACCTATAACTACAATATGCTGCAAACTCAATTCTGTTTTAAAAAAAGATGCCCATTCTTCTGTTAAACAGATTAATATATCCACTTTATTAAGTAGGTTTAAAATAAGAGATCTTGACCATGTTAAGCTTCTAAAATATTCTTTAAATTGCCCCCCATGCATGTGGAATATCACTTTTTTATTAAACCCTTTAGCAAGCATAGCAACTATTATTTTTCTAATAAAAGAACCCTTTGAAGCGCTGTGAATGTGTACAATTTTAATTTGGCTATGAATACTCAAGTAGAAAGCAATCCTGATCATACTATAAAGAAAATAAAATGATGCAGCGACTTTAGTCTGATCTTTATGTGTCTCAATATAATTGAAATTCGAAATTTCATTTTTATAAGTATTTAAAACTGCACCAATACCACCATGAGGATTTTTAGGTCCAACAAATAAAACTTTAGAAAAAATATCAAACATAAATTGTGATTATAACAAAATGGCGTCATATTTTGCCAACATAGACTCTTTATTAAAATGATTTAATACATGAGCTCTAATCAAATCCTTTTTGGGCTTAGACGAAAGCAAGGTATACCAACTTTCTGCTATAGATAATGGATCATGTGGCGTAGTCAATAAACCATTGATTCCTGAAATAATCATTTCATTAGCGCCACCAATTTCAGTTATAGAACAAGGCAAGCCGTATGCCATTGCTTCAAGAGCAGCTATTGAAAATGTTTCGGTATTACTAGATGTTAATGTAAATATGTCTGCAATTTGGTAATACCATCTAACATCTTTTTGATTCCCTTCAAAATGAACATAGTTCTCTAGGCCTCTTTTGGCAATAGATTGTCTGATTTTATACTTATATAATGAGCCACCATCCCCTACTAGAAGCAAATGTGCGGGTTCTTTATACTTATCATGAAGGATATACAAAGCATCAATGGCGTCTAAATGACCCTTTTCCGGTGCAATTCTAGCGACATTTAATATCAAGAATTCCTCATCATTTAAATTATATCTATCTCTCGCTGCTATTTTTATTTGTTCAGTATTTCTAGATGGACTAAAATATGAAGTATCAATTCCATTATTTATTATATACTGATTTGTATTTTTAATAAAATATCTTTTGTTTAATTGTCTTTTTTGATTCTCACATAAAAAAATAATACAATCAGATTTATTGATAAATCTGAAATAAATTAAGTTTAAAATGTAGTTTTTAAAACTAGTAGGAGTTGTTGAATGTAATGAAAGAAAAATTTGAAAATTTGTCTTTTTAAATAAAGCTAATTTGGTCAAAAAAAAGGAAAAAACATTTATACAAAATACTTTTTGAATATGATTCTCATTTAATATGTATGATATTTTTTTTGATATAGTAAAATCATACTTAGTTTTTCTTAAAATTGTAAAAATTGGAATACTAGGATGCACCTCTTTAACTAAAGTTCGATCATCGCTTAATAGTATAAGAAAAACACCCTGACCATTTTGATGAAAATGATTTAATAAAGAGATTGTAAATTTCTCCGCACCACCCATACATAGACCATGAATTATGAAAGCAATATTTGACATAGTATAAATATTAATTAGATAAATATGATTTCATCAGTATTTTTCTATTAGATAAGGCTACAGATTGTGAAAAATTTTTTATAATATTAGTTTCGTAAATTTTAAAACGCTTATTATCTAGACAATAAAGTATCTTCTCAACAATACTTTCTATAGTTGGTTCTGCAATTAATCCAGTAACATCATCTTGTATATACTCCGGAAATGCACCAACACGTGTTGCAATAACTGACTTTCCAATAGCATGAGCTGTCATAAGCACTCCACTTTGACTTGCATCACGATAAGGGCAGATTAAAAACTTTGATTTTTGCATCAAATGAACTGCCTCATTAGGTTTGATGTACCTATTTAAGAGTAAAATATTATGCTCGTATTTCTTAAAAAATTGATAATCCAATTTAAAGCCGTCTGACTTTCCAGCAATTACAAATAACTGTTGTGGATATGATTTTAAAATTTCCGGAATAGCTTGTATTAATAAATCGATACCCTTGTAATATGAAATTCTGCCAAAAAATAAAATACAAGATGCAGTTTTGTCTCGATGCATATACTGCTGATTAAAAGAAAATGGTTGGAATTGTATTAAATATTTAGGTTTTTTATAATCTAAGTAGTGCGTCTCGAATTGATTCTTAGCATAATTTGAATAAAAGACAAAATTTTGTGCTAATTTAAAATAGATCCATTTAGTCAAACTGCTTTTCCATGATTCCTCACCAACATGTGGTAAGGGATCATGTATGGTTATAATTTTCTTTAAATGACTAAAAAAGGGAGAGAGCAATAAAGATCTAAATGTAATGGTATCAAAGTGAACAACATTAGGCTTAATCTTATACAGCCACTTCATGAATCTTGTTATAGTTAAGAGCGTATTTAAATTAAACACACTTGATTTTTTGAACACAAGAAATTGAACAGAAATTAAATTTTTAAAATAAGGTTCAAAAGCAACAGCCTTGTGTTTTCCAATTAAAAGATAAAAATCAGAAATTGAATTAGCTTCATTTAAATTATTAATTTGAATAATATTACTGCACTTTGAATCTGGTGTGACTTCGATAATCATATGTATTTTAATATCAGTACCTTGTAATGATTTGATGGTTTCAATTACCGCATCTAAATAATATGTTTGTGTATAGTAAAGAACTGTCATTTTAAATATCAATAAATAGCAAAGGATCTTATTTTTCTTTTAAAATTGTCTGATAAATAAAAGTAAAAGAAAATAATAATGGCAATCCAGCATAACACAAAAACTAGTACTGGCATAAGTATTTTAGCCATAAAATAATAACCAATTACACTAATTATAAGAAAAGTATAAAATCTTATTACATGTTTCAATCTTATCAATTTATACCTGATTAAAATATGATCTTGTAAAAGATGAAAACAAATAAAAGAAGCAAAAATGGCAAAATTTATTACTGATATTGATTTTATAAAAAACAAACCAATAATTGATATTAATATATTTAAAATCAAACTAATAATATTAAACCACATATCTAATTTCTCATGGTGTAAAGCAACTAGAAAATTAGCTTGCAAAATTGCAGTTGGAAATATTAACATCGTTAAAAACATACCTTTACAATACGTAATCGTATTGACATAATTTTCTCCAAAAAGCCAAGGAATAATCTGGTCAGAAAAAGAATATATAAACGTAAAAGCTAAAAATCCATACAGGGTATACCCTAAAAATATTTTATGGTAGAATTTCAAAGCTTTAAACCTATCATCTTTTAATTTTTTTAAAAAAATGGGGAAAATAGTTGTAGTAATAATAACTGGTATCACTTCTGCCATTGAAAATAACTTAAATGATATTTCATAATGCGCCACATCACTCAAAGTCAAATAATTGGCTATGAACATGTTGCCAATTTTCCAAAATAAAACAGATACGCTTCCGATTATGATAAAAGGCCAATTATTCGCTACAATAACTCTTAATGCCTTAAGATCAATTGAAGCTTTCATAAAATAAGAAAATCTAATTGGAGAATCAGTACCTATTTGTAAAAAAACATTAAGTGTTAAAAATCTTAAAATTATTAAAATTAAAGTAAGTAAACGAATAGATATAGGTGTAAATAAAATAAAAGTACCGAGTATTAATTTCAATAATGACTCAACCGTTTGAATTAATAGCGTTTTTTTCTGATTTAGTTGTGCAATATTGATATGTTTTATAACATAAATAATATTATCAAAAATGACATTTATACCAATTAAAATGGACAATTCTCTTATTAAAGGATTTTCGTATAAAAAATATACAATTAAAACATTTAAAACATAAAATATTACACCAATTATACATTGTAATTTAAAAAATTGATGTATAAGAATCTCTTTATTAACTTCTTCCAAAAGTTTACGAATAAACCATTGACCTAGTCCCAATGATGAAAAAGCTAGAACGAGGCCATAAATTGTATTAGCTAAAATATAACTTGAAAAGTCAACTGCATCATATTGTCTTGCAACAATGATAAAAAAAATACTAAAAAATATATTTTGTAATACATTAGCAATAACACCCCAAAAACTATTTAAAATATACTTTGACTTTAAAATTGTAAAAAAAGTATTCGGTATATTAAATTGATTCATTAACTAAATGAATTTTATATCTAGCAATTAGTAAGATGACTATAATTGCAACAATTAATGCAATCCGGCTATCGCTTAAAGAGTATACAGTTGTAAATCCAACAAACCAAGATAGTATAGCAGCAATAAGTAAAAGAGTAACGTAATCTTTTGATTTCATATAGTATTTTATACCTTGTATAATTGGTAAAATAATCAAAGAAAATAGTGCTAGAAATCCAACCAAACCAAATTCAACTAAAAGTTTTAAATACCCGCTTTCTGGATGATCAAAAGCTGTATAAACATTACTAGCCACCCAATATTGATCAGGATTGTGGATACTAACATATGCTGCATAATTACCAATACCAATACCAAAATATGGATGACCTTTGAATATTTCAAATGCATCTTTCCATACTTCAAATCTAAATTCATAAGCATCAGAAAAGGTTGATTCTCTATTAAAAATAGATATTTGATCAGCGTAAAGTAGACTAATTAACATAATAGATAAAATAGCAATTAGAATGGCCAACTTATATCTAGTACTACCAAATAATGCAATCAAGCTAATCCCTAATATCAGCCCCATTAACCCAGCTCTGCCACCGGTAAATAATAATGCTGAAAGTATACTTACAGGTAATAAATAAAATGTCCAATTTGTACTTTTTCTAGCATTTGTTTGGATTAAAGAGATAAAAAAACCAGCAGAAAGAAATTGTGCATATTTTTGTGGATCTTGAAAATAACTTGGAAATCGAATCTTATCTCCCTGTAATACATTTACATTCGGTGTTTTATCAAAACTAAATTGTGTGCCAAAAATAAATTGACAACATAAAAAAACAATAGAGACAACCATTGCAAGATTAATTAATTTAATAATTTGATTGAAAAAAAATGGGTTCAAAACAATTTCATCAAACATTATTTTAAGAAAACAGAATATGCAAATTAATTGTACTAGATCCGGAATAGAGTCATAAGAGATTGTATCAGCATTTATACCTCCAAAAAGTAGTGATAGAAAAAATATAAATAATAAATAAGTATAAGTTTTCATTGAGATACCCAAGCCTGTTCGTGGTCTATAAAAAAAAAGTAGAAATGTCAAAGTTATTAGATCAAAAATTGTCGGATAACCTATTGAGGGTAATAGCGTAATCGATATAAATGGAAAGATATACAATACAAATTCAATGAATTGAATATTTTTGTTTCCTTTTACCATTAATAGCATAAATGCAAAAATGAATAAAATGGTTCCAGCTAATATCTTGTATAAAATTGGTGACATATTATTTTAAAACCAAACGCCCATCATTCGACAAATATTTTCATTATATGAAGCATTGTCAAGTACCTCAAACCGAGGCAATCTAAAAAAATCAATTTTCCTATTTGGCTGTATCAAAGATGACTTTGTCGTAAAAGACATTTTATAACCATTATTTTTAAGCATCGAGACTTCCCTTTCAGTATAATCCCCATTTGGATAGGAAAAGCTAGACACTGAAAAAGGAAGTATTGCATCCAATACTGACTTTGATTGTACAATTTCAGACCTTGCAATCTCATCACTGCAATTTGTTAGTATAGGGTGAGTTACAGTATGTGCCCCAATATGGATATAAGGTGAAGTGGCAATTGCCCTCAATTCTTCTACCGTCATAGATTCTCGTTCTAAAAATATCATACTTTTTAACCGATTCAAAATACTCAGTCTATTGGTATTAGGTAATGACTTCAAAAAAGGAATAGTGCAAGACGTAAGCTCTTTTTTTTGACCTACTTTGACATATGACCACCAGTAACCTCCTCCTTCAATTAAAGGTTCAGTTGTAATAAAAATAGTTATAGGTATTTTATTAAAATGTGCAATTGGAACTATATTAAGTAGATTATTTCGCCATCCATCATCAATTGTTATAATCACCCTTGGCTTATTTAAAGTCGAAATATTTTGTGGTAATTTTAATATATCATTAGTGTCAATAAATTGAAACTCTTGTTCAATTAACCATTTTATACAATCATGGAATGTTTTCATACTAGGATTATGAAAATATATAGATACTATAGCATTTTGCTCAATTATTTTCTTTTTTGCTCTTTGTACAAATCCAAATTTTATAAAAACAAATCCAATAAAATTCTTTACTAGAACTTTGAAGCTAGTTAGCATATATTACTATCAATTTAAATAATTAAATTTTTACGATATCATTCTATTCAATTGATACCCATTATGTACTACCTGAACATTATGAATAGAGGTTTCGGCAATCATCATATAACCTAATGATGGTAAAATTATTTTAACTTTATTATGTTCGATTGACTTAACATCACCTTCCATATTTACAAATGGCCCACTCATCACTTTAATCTTATCATTAATATGAATTGATTGTTTTTCTAATTTAACATCCATATACTTTCCTAAAAATTGCTTTATTTGTTCAATTTCTTCATTTCTTACTCTTGCAGGCTTGCCTAACCAATAGACAAAGTTGATAATATCTGCACTCACTTGTTTTACCTTATAGATTGCATCTTCACTAACATGAACAAAAACATATGAAGTGAATAAAGGAGCGTGTATCATTTTTTTTCGATCTGCCCATTGTCTGATTGTCTTATTCAAAGGACAATAATGATCAATCTTATTTTTATTCAATAAATTAGCTACTTTTTTTTCACAATTAGATCTCGTATAGATAACATACCAATGCTTTTCCATGTTTTTTTTAAATTTAAAATATTACTAATAGTGTTTTACGGCTTCGCCAACTTCACTTACAGTTGTGAAGAAAAAAAATAAAATAAAAATGATCCGGATGATTGATTTAGTTCAATAATTTAATTTGACCCCTTCCGATTGAATTAATATTATTTGAATAACTTAATGAACGATTATTAGAAACCCAGTTAAAATTTTCTTTGACACCATTATATATGATCATCGTGTCACTTTGATTATTGATCTCATTATTAGTACTGATAAATTCTAAAATATTTTTTGGTGAGTACCCATGTTTAACAACAAATAAAGTTGTATCACAATAATTAGCAAGTAAATAAGCGTCTGCAACATTCATTATTGGCGATGAATCAATGATCACTAAATCGTAATGGTCTTCTAAATAATCAAATAGCGCTTCAATACTGCCGTTTTCTAAAAGTGCTGTCGTATTTTGCTGAATAGAGCCTGCTGGAATGAAGTATAGGTTTTTATACTCTGGAAATTTATGAATTATAACGGTTTCAGTAACCAATCCCGCTAAATAATCAGTTATACCAGCTTCTTTAGAGTGATTAAATGATTTAGATAAATTAGCATTTTTAAAATCACAATCAATTAAAACTACTTTTTTACCTACATCTGCAAAGCTAAGCGCCAAATTAGTCGCAATATAACTTTTGCCTTCTCCTGATATTCCAGAAGTAATTAATAGCTTTTTATTTCTCCCTCCCATCCCTTTATTTGCTAGCGTATATCTAATTTTTCGAAAGGACTCATACTGTTTAGTTTGCTCTCCATATTGTAGCATTTTTTGATCTTTCCACTCAGTTTGCGCAATTTCTCCTATAATTGGTAAATTAGCCGTACGCTCAATATCTCTCCTAAATCGAATTGATCCCCCAAAATTATCTCTAATACTAACAAAACCAATTGGAAATCCTATTAATATAAATAAAGCCGATCCGAAAACAAATAATTGATTTGGACTTACCGGATTAGTTGATGCATGAGCATTACTTATAATACTATTATCTGTTATGGTAGAGGCATAAGCGATTTCACTTTCCTCTCTTTTTTGAAGTAAAAAAGCGTATATATCTGATTTGATATTTTTATCTCTGCTAATTTCAAGCAATCTTTGCTCTTTAACTGGAATTGTATTAAGCATAGATGCGTATTTAATATTATTTTCTTTAAAACTATTCTTACTTTTCTCTAAAGAATTTCTATATGCGAGCATGTTTTCTTTAATTCGATCTTTAGTTGCATTTATTTGCTGCGCCAAAGAAACCATTAATGGATTATTTACTGCTGTTGTGTTCTTAATTTTATCATGTTGTAATTCATATTCGTTTAATGTAGTTACCAATTGTGTTAAAGTTGGATCCAGGAGTCCAATTGTGCTTGGCATAATTAATAAACCATTTTGACTGCTAGACATATTTTTATCCAGCTCCTCAAGTACAGTAAGTTTAAGATCTATGTCACTAAGCTTTTGGTCATTTAAACTTACATTTTGTAAAAAAAGTTGACCTTGAGTACTGATATCCACCGCATCACTACTTCCCTTATATTGTTTAATCTCTCTTTCAATTGAGTTAAGCTGATTGCCTATAATATTTAATCTTAAATCAATAAATTTTAAAGTATTAACTGCTAATTCTTTTTTTTCAAAAAGTTCCATTTGATTATAAGTATGTATCACTTCATTTAACAGGGCTTCTGCTAATTTTGGATCCCCATCTCGATATTGTAAATTAATCACACTTGATAATTTATTTGTTGCAGTTACTTTTAATAAATCAGCAACTCGATTAGCAGCAGATTCATTGTCAACAAGTTTAAAATAAAGGGGCTCATCAGATCGAGTGAAATTTGAATTTCTAATGAATCTTAAAATTCCAAATGGTGTTTTTACCCATTGGTTTAGCGAACAAACAATTTGTTCATTTAATGTAACCATTTGATTTTTCTCATCAAAATCAAAACGAATAGATCCTATACCTACTGGAATAAATTCTGGAGATTTTACATCAATAAAAATAGGGCTGTTTAAATATGCACGTTTGTTATTTAAACTATTTCTAACATAAATAGGCGCATTTAAATGTAATTTTTGAACGACTTTGTCAATGATAGCCCTAGATTGTAAAACTTGAACCTCATTCTCAATAATTTTTTTAGCACTAATTAAATTAAGAGACTCCATTAATTTGGATTCTTCATTTCCTTTTTTCTCATCTTTTATAATCAATATTGCATTTGCTTGATAATTTACGGGAGATAGCTTAAGGTAGGTGAAACTAGCTATACACACAATCGTAAAAAATATTAAAAATGCAGGCCAATTAACTGCACAATTTTTAATTGCACTAACTAAAATGGCTTCTTCATTTTGGGCTGGATAAATATTATTTTTCATATTTAACTATTGATAAAATACACGGTCAACTAATAAAATAACTACTGATAAACCAGATAAAAAAACAGGCAATAATCTAGTACCCCTCCCAACACTAGCCACTTTATTCTTATTTGCTTCTACGTATATAACGTCATTAGGCTGTAGATAGTAATAAGGAGATTGAAGAAAATCTTTGGCATTTAAATTGATGTATTTAACTTGTTTCAAACCATCAGCTTCTCTAATCAATAATACATTGTCCTTCCTTCCATAAATAGTAATGTCCCCAGCGAGTCCAATTGCCTTGAGTAGTGAAATTTTTTCATTTGGAACAGAAATTACTGAAGGTTTGCCAACTTCACCTATAACAGTTACTTCATAATTCACATGCCTTATATTCACAATTGGATCTATTAATAAATGTTTCTCTAGAATGATATTTGAAATTGTATCAATTAATTGAGTTTTGGTCAGTCCTATAGCCTTTATATTTCCTAGTAAGGGTAGATTAATCATTCCATTTTCATTTACTAGGTAGCCACTTGATTGGGCACTTATACCAGTGCTTGAAGCAGCTGTAAAAACATAATTATTAGTTGTGTTAAAAATAGCAGATGCATCTTGGTTTAAACTCGTTATTGAAATATTTAAAATATCATTTTTTTGAATCTTAGGTTGTTCTGAGGATCTAAAAGTCTTTAATGTATTCAATGCGATCAAAGTATCTGATGCATTATTAAAATAGGTCGTTGACTTAGTCGAAACACAAGACATGAGTGCTATACTGCTGATAAAAAAAACAAGCGAGAAGGTAATTTTATTAATCATAGTAGTTTATTTATTAAAATAATACCGGAGGACAAACATAGTTTGCATTTTAAAATTAAAAACTGACTACTGTCAAAAAATAGAATAATTCTAATCAAGAATTATATATATTTAAAACTGATCTTAAACCATAATTCAGTATTAATACGTACTACATTTTATTGTATAAAAATGCCCAAAACAAAATGTCTTGGGCACTGTCAAAGTCACAACAGTAGATGTTATTTAATAGGTATATGTTTTGAAGCTGATATCTTTTTAAACTCCTCTCTTGTTGGTAGCTTAATACTTAATAAGCCATTTTCATAATGTGCATCAATTTTATCTGTATTGACTTCAGATGGAATTGTAAATGTTCTACTAAAAGAAGAATAATTGTACTCTTTTCTTGTAAAACGGGCATTTTTATCTTCATTAGATTCCTCTTTTGAGCAACTAATAGTTAAAAGATTGTCATCAAAATCAATCTTGAAGTCGTCTTTTTTCATTCCAGGTACAGCCATAGAAATAGTATAATCACCGTTTTGTGTAGTAATATTAACTGCAGGTACAGAAAAATTACCAGGACTTAATCTGAAATTACTTAAGAAATCAGACCAAGGATTTACTAAATCATCAAAAATTGTGGGCATTAAACTTGCTTGTCTAGCCAAAGAATTTGTCATAATAAATGTTTTTTATTTGAATAATTACCAAAATTAGATTTGGATTAATATTTCTCAAATGACAAGAATCAAAAATAAGTATGATTTACAATATTCCATATTTCAACTAAGCACCTAATGTCAATCAGGTTTAGATTTGATAGCAGTCATTGTAACAATAACCATACAATCATAAGTTTGTAGACGGTCGAATCATTAATAAATATTAAAAAATAAATATGAAAAAGATTTTATTGGCGGTGGATGGTTCAAATTATTCAAAGGGAGCAATGGAATTTGCAAAAACTTTAAATGAAAAAAGTAGAATTGTATTATCAGGTATTTTTATACCTAAAAAAGATTATGCAAGGTTATGGAATTATGCAGGGGAAGGTATAGGATCGACCTATTTTATTCCATTAATTGAGGACGTAGATTCAGATGAAATAAAAGCTGCAATTGCTAAATTCGAAAAAGAATGCCAAAATAACGATATAGAATATAAAGTGCATAGAGCCTACGACGATTCCTCTATTGCAACACTTATTAAAGAATCAAGATTTGCAGACTTAATGTTATTAGGATCTGAAACTTTTTATAAAGATTATGGTGTGAATAAAATTTCAGATTACTTAGTAGAAACATTGAAAGATATCGAATGCCCAGCAATCGTAATACCAGAACATTATACATTTCCAAAATGCAATATCATTGCTTATGATGGCAGTAAATCATGCATGTATGCGATAAAACTTTTTGCCTATTTGTTTCCTGAATTAGCTAATAATAAAACAATTATAGTATACTCTAAAGAAGATGAAACACATGAAATACCAGATCAAATTTTACTAGAAGAATTCGCAATAAAACATTTCAAAGACTTAACTATTTTCAAAAATAATGCAGCACCTACTTCTTATTTCAATAGCCTATTTTTAGAAAGAAAAAATGCATTGTTAATTACCGGGGCCTATGGAAGAACTGGTCTTGGTTCTATTTTTCATAAAAGTTTTGTAAGCGAACTTTTGCAAGAACATGCTATACCTGTATTTATTACCAATAGAAGTTAATTGTACAAAATGCTTGTCGCATTAAATGAAGTAAATACTAGATTTTTGAAAGTTCAAAGTCCAGCATTTGATCAGGGGGGATGGATTCCAGAACAATATACTTGCGATGGTATCAATCAAGCACCAGAATTGATAGTTCAAAGTATACCTATAGAAACAAAAAGCCTTGCAATCATTGTGGACGACCCGGATGCGCCTGTTGGACCCTGGGTACACTGGATTGCATGGAATATTAGTCCAAATGGCATCATAAAAAGTAGTAAGCTCGATTGTAGACAAGGCATAAACGACTTTGGTATGCATAAATATTGTGGCCCATGTCCACCAAAGGGCACACACCACTACCACTTTAAAGTATATGCGCTAAAATCTTACTTATTAGAACTCAATCCAAATTGTACCAAATACCAATTAGAAAAAGCAATGGCTATGCATGTTATAGCATTTGGCGAATTAGTTGGACTATATAAAAGACATTAAATAGAAAAGTATGAAAACAATGCAATCAGCACCTTACTCGGATTTAATTTTAGCAGAAAGTTATTTTCCTAGTATTTCCATCATAGTATCTGTTGATATACAAGTTAATCCTCAAAAAGAAATAACCGGGCACTTAAAAGTAATGGTACACAAAACAAGTTCAGAACTATTAAAAACATATCCAAAAAGTATCGCCAATCCTGTTATAAAAAAGCTAAAACATGTCATATCAGAAATTGATTACTCTAAAGTAACTAAGAGTATTGCCATATTTGTATCTCCTTTATTAGAAAAATTCTATTATCTAGATATTCCTCTTGAGGATAGAATCGTGATTGATGATTCTTTTGAAATAAGAGACTTGGTGTATGCTAAAAAGGAAATTCACAAATATATTCTGATGATCATCAGCAGCAAGGAAGCAAATTTTTATCTAGGAAATACAAAAAATTTACTAAAGTTAGAGAAAATAAAAGCAGTTGATATAGACGGGTTATATCATGATATGCCACAAAAAGTAGCCAATTTTACAGATGAATCAAAAATCAAAGAAAATCAACTAGATAAATTCTTACATATTATTGATTTACAACTCAAGCAAGTACTACTTCAGTATAATATACCTGTTTTCTTTATGGGGACACCTAAAATCATTGGCCACTTTAAACAGGTTAGTCATCATAAAAAATACATAACAGAATACATTCATGGTAATTATGAAGAAAATACTGAAGCAGAACTGTTAGAATTAATTGAACCTCATGTAATAAAATGGAATAAACAAAAAAAAGATGACCTTATAAAAATTATCGATGACGCTATGAGCAATAGGACATTGGCAGTGGGTATTAAAGAGGTTTGGAGAAGATCCATTGAAAAGAAAGGAAAGCATTTAATTATAGAGAAAAATTATATTTATCCCGCAAGACAGAGTGCAAAAAAAGAAATCATATTTGACTACGATGATATTGTTCATAATGACCTCTATATTAAAGATGCGGTAGACGATGTAATTGAAAAAACTCTTGCCACAGGGGGCATAGTTGAATTTGTTGATGAAGATATGCTTAAAGATTATCAAAAAATTGTGCTAATTCAATATTATTAATACCTACTTATAATGAACGACATCTCTGAACATAGTCAATTTTTACTTAAATCACGTTATCTTCTAAAAGATGAATTAGGTAAAATCATTGAAACACCAGATGGTCTTTTTAATAGAGTTGCAAAGGCTGTAGCGAGTGCAGAATTCAAATGGGGCGACAAAGAGCAAGTGAAAATATGGGAAAAAAAGTTTTATGACTGTTTATCTACGCTATCATTTTTGCCTAACTCTCCTACCTTAATGAACGCAGGCAATTCAGAACAACAACTAAGTGCTTGTTTCGTATTGCCAATATACGATTCAATGCAAAGTATTCATGATAGTTTTAAATACGCCAAATTAATCCAATCAAGCGGAGGGGGTGTAGGATTTAATTTTTCAAAAATTTCACCCAAGAATAATTATGCCTATTCAATATGTAAGCATTTATCTGGGCCTTTATCTATTATTGAAGATTTTGATTCTTTAACAGAAGGCGTAAAACAGGCTGGAAGAAGAAGAGGAGCCAATATGGCTATTTTAGATATTAACCATCCAGATATCGAATCCTTTATTGAGGCCAAGCATCAAACTACAGTTCTAAATAATTTTAATTTATCGATTGCTATAACTGACCAGTTCATGCATGCAGTAGAAAAAAATGATGAGTGGGAATTAATTCATCCAAATTATAGAAATGTAGAAAAAAGAGTAGATGCAAAATATTTATGGAACAAAATCATTCATTCCGCCTGGGCAACTGGAGATCCTGGGTTACTATTTATTGATACTATCAACCAATATAACCCATTAACTGCATTAGGTAATATTAATGCAACTAATCCATGCGGAGAAGTGCCATTAATGCCTTATGAATCATGCAATTTAGGTTCATTAAATTTAGTAAAATTTTTAAAAGGCAACAACGGAGGTAAGGAGATCGATTGGAGGAAACTTGAAGCAACAGTATATACTGCAATACGATTTCTAGATAATGTCATTGAAATCAATACTTATCCAACACCTGAAATCAAATCTGCTACTTTAAAAAGTCGTAAAATTGGATTAGGTGTTATGGGATGGGCTGATCTTTTAATTCAATTAGAAATACCATATGAATCTGATAAAGCTGTACAATTTGCAGAGAAAATGATGCAATTTATAAGTGAGAAAGCAAAAGAAGCATCTATGGATTTAGCTAAAGCAAGAGGATGCTTCCCAGACTGGAACAAGAGCATCTATTCGCCTGATACACCTTTACGAAACGCAACTAGAACAAGTATTGCACCTACAGGTAGTATTTCAATTATTGCTAATACAAGCTCTTCTATTGAACCAATCTTTGGACTCGCTTATGAACAAAAACATATTCTTGAGGAGCATATTTTTGAAAATGTGAATGAGCAATTTGTAGAAACACTTAAAAAACATAAGTTGTATACGGCCGATATTATTAAAAAAGTACTCAAATATGGTTCTATTGCCTATTTAGCCGAATTACCTGTTACGATTAGGAATCTGTTCAAAACAGCACAAGAAATTACACCTGAATGGCACTTAAAGCACCAATTGGCATTTCAAAAGTATACTGACAATGCTGTTTCAAAAACGATCAATTTACCAGAAACGACCACAAAACAAGAAGTAGCGGCAATATTCAGCACTGCCTATTTTTGGAAAGCAAAAGGCATTAGTATTTTTAGAAACAACTCCAAAGATAAACAGGTACTCAATATTGGCTTAGATTCAAATGCATTAAACTGTAATATTTGTAGACCTACGACTAAAAGAACGCAAATTTGGTAAGTGGCCATTCAACTTATTTAAAATAACTACTTCAAAAATACTAATGAGGTATTGTGACAAAGTATACCTGAAACTTAAATATTTTTTTTCAACAGTAAATATTTTATACCTAAGTAATAATTGTTGATGCTCTATCAATTCATTTTTTTGCAAATCATCAAATAGATATTTAGAATCAATTTGTATAATCTGTTGCCTAATAGCTTCCTCGAGCTCAAATAAAAAATCTTGAAGTGCAATTATGTGTACCTGATATGCTTCAAGCCTTGCACTATCCCTAATTAATACCGGGGCTTTAAAAGCTTGAAATAGTTTGTACTTTAAAGCATCTAATTGAAATTTATAAAAAGTAATTAGTTTTTGCCATGATTTAATTTCTAAGGTATAGGCGTCAGCAATTATCGTAGACATATTTTTTTATTTAGGAATGAAAATTAACTTTTAAGAAAAATCATCCAACTGAGATTAATCAATTTAGACAATGATTATAATCAATTAATTACAAAATGACCATCATAGGTTTATGAAAAGCAATCTATTAATTTAGTCAAAAATTATAATTATGAGTACAGTAAAAGTCATCGAAGTCATGTCTAACTCTACTAAGAGTTGGGAAGATGCAGCACAAACAGCAGTTACACATGCAAGCAAAACCTTAAAAGATATAAAATCTGTTTGGATACAAGATCAAACTGCAATTGTAACAAATAACAAAATTACTGAGTATAGAGTCACGGTTAAATTAAGTTTTGCAATTGATTTAACAAAGAAATAGTTAATCCGCCCCCTTTTTCGTCCACCGCGAACACCTGGCTCATTTGCACAATGAGCCAAAGGGGGGTTGGATTATATCTTTCGTACTAATGTATATGAATGGGTGATTAATTCTTGTACTAAAGTCGGATTGAGTTTAGCATTTAACACCAAAGTATTCCAGTGTTTTTTATTCATATGATACCCAGGAAGAATATTTTCAGGATAGTTCTCTCTTAAATCAATAGATCTATCTGGTTCTGTCTTGACATTGATTCTTAGAGGCAGTTCATTTAGAGAGAGCAGCAAAAACATTTTTCCTTTAACTTTATATACAAGGTGTTCTGGGCCAAATGGCTGACATTCTTCAACATCCTCAAAGCATAAACAAAAATCTCTTACCCATTCTACGTGCATCATTCAACAATATAATAATTAATTGAATTAGATCCTCAATAAACCAACTTTATACAATGTATTGACTGGCTTATTATCCCAAAATAAATCAAAATCATCTAATCCAGCAGACTTATAGTCATCTTTAATTTCAGCTAATGACAAACCATTAGAAATATCTACATTAATTTTTTGTAATAATTTTAATAACCAGGCACCTTTAGGAGGTGCTACATTGATTGATATGGTTGACTTATTGGTCTCAAAACGCAGATTCATTTCTTCCCATTTATTTCCTTTTTTGGCGCGTTGGACAATCGTTGCATCAGGTAATAATCCTATCCATATTGTTTTATAACTAACAGGGCCAATTGCTATCTCGTCTAATTGTGTTTGAATATAATTAGGTGCAATCGATGTTTTTGGAATTTTAAAATCAAACCATTTTTGTAACGGAAAATCATAACAAGCTCCGTGCATATAATTCAGCAAGGCTTTTTTTAAGCCAAAGCCAAAAATTTCGTGATTGGCTCCAGTTGGGTCTGAATGTGCAATATCATTATTTGCAAAACTGCCAATTTCATCTGAAACTTTTTTTACTTTAAATTGATCAGGTGCCAAGCCTACTGGACTATGTGCAGTCATAGTAAATAAATGCCAAAATGCAGACTTTAAAATACCTGTTTCAAAAAATTGTCGAATCATTTCTAGAGAGTCCACTGTTTCTTGAACTGTCTGTGTTGGAAAACCATACATCAAATAAGCATGAACCATTATACCTGCATCATTAAAATGTTTACTCACCTTCGCGACTTGAGCAACTGTGATTCCTTTTTGGATTAAAACTAATAGTCTATCCGAAGCCACTTCTAAACCCCCACTTACAGCAATACACCCTGATGCTTTTAATAAGATGCAAAGATCTTGAGTAAAACTTTTTTCAAAACGTACATTGGCCCACCAACTGACAACTAATTTTCTACGAATAATTTCAATAGCAAGGGCTTTCATCAAAGCTGGTGGTGCTGCTTCATCTACAAAATGAAACCCATTTTCACCAGTTTGGGCAATCATGGCCTCCATTCTATCAACCAATAAACTGGCTGTTGCAGGTTCATAAGTTTTAATATAGTCTAAAGAAATGTCGCAAAAAGTACATTTACCCCAGTAACATCCATGCGCCATGGTTAATTTATTCC
>CAZBJP010000006.1:0-48638 GCA_964492205.1 uncultured Sediminibacterium sp. | reverse complement strand
AAGTATCACAAACAAAAATGTTTGGAGAAGATTTTGTAGAAGTAAAATTAGTGGGCGACACATTTGATGATACAGCAGTGGCTGCAAAAGCTTATACTAGTGATCATGGTATGACATTTATCCCACCATTTGATCATCCAGATATTATATCAGGACAAGCTACAGTGGGTGTAGAGATTTTAGCAGATCTACCAAATTTTACGCAAGAGCCTATCGATTATTTATTCTTACCTATTGGTGGAGGTGGATTGAGTGCGGGCGTCGGCTCTTATTTTAAATTAAAGTCACCAACTACAAAAATTATTGGACTAGAGCCAGAGGGTGCGCCAAGTATGATGGCTGCATTGAAGGAGGGACATCCAGTGGAGTTAGCACAAATAGATAAGTTTGTAGATGGTGCATCGGTGAAGCGTGTTGGGGATCATAATTTTTCGATTTGTAAAAAGGTACTGGATGACATGCACTTGGTTCCAGAAGGAAAAATTTGTACGACCATTTTAGAAATGTATAATGAGGAAGCAATTGTGGTAGAGCCAGCAGGCGCCATGTCTATTGCAGCCTTAGATGATTATGCCGAAAAAATTAAAGGTAAGAATGTATTGTGTATTGTCAGCGGAGGTAATAATGATATCGCAAGAATGCAAGAAATAAAAGAGCGTTCCTTAATTTATGAGGGCTTAAAATATTATTTCTTGATACGCTTTGCACAAAGGCCAGGTGCGTTAAAAGACTTTGTCAATAAAGTGTTGGGTGAGCATGACGACATCACCAGGTTTGAATATATTCAAAAACATAATAAGGAGTCAGGTCCTGCATTGGTAGGATTGGAATTAAAATCTAAGGCTGATTATACAGTGTTGATTGAAAACATGAAAAAGTATCAAATCAACTATAACGAAATTAACAAAGACGATAATATATATGGCTACTTAATATAGCCCTATTTGAAAAATACATATTTATGCAGGTTTTAAAATTTGGAGGAAGTTCAGTAGGGACACCGGAAGCTATCTCAAAAGTGATATCGATTGTCAAAGCGCGTATGCAAAATACACCAACGATTGTGGTTGTATCTGCTATGAGTGGCGTCACAGATCAATTGATATTGTTAGCACAAAGTGCGGCACAAGGAAATGAAGCTTACAAAACGATTATTCAAAATTTAGAACAAAAACATTTAGATGCAGTACGTGCATTGTTGCCTATTCAACAACAGTCGGGCACATTGAGCATGGTTAAGCAAATAATTAATGAGATTGAATCCAATTGTGACGGCTTGTTTATGATAAGAGAGTTGACCATGCGCATGCAAGATCGATTAATCAGCTATGGTGAAATTTTATCATCTAAAATTATTTCTGCAGCATTTGAAGCTGAAGGGGTAGATCAGGTGTGGTTAGATTCAAGGGAAATGATCAAAACTAATAGTAAGTATTTCAATGCAGTGGTAGATAGAGAGACAACCATTAAAACAATCCAACAATATTTTTCGAATCCATCTAATAAGCATGCATTGTATATGGCGCCGGGTTTTATTGCATCTGATGCGGAAGGCAATACCACTACATTAGGTAGAGGTGGATCAGATTATACAGGGGCTATTTATGCTGCGTCTTTAAAAGCTTCGGTCTTAGAAATTTGGACAGATGTAAGTGGTATGATGACAGCAGATCCAAGAATGGTGCAAAATGCAAAAGAGATTCCAAAAATCTCTTATCATGAGGCGATGGAATTATCGCATTTTGGTGCCAAGATTATTTATCCGCCCACTATACAGCCGGTGATGCGAGAAAACATACCAGTATGGATCAAAAACACTTTTGACCCCGAGCACCTAGGTACATTAATAGAAAATGAATCACCAAAGGATGATAATTTTATTCGAGGTATATCAAGCATCAAAGAGATTTGTTTATTGAGTTTAGAAGGAGCGGGTATGGTAGGTATACCAGGTTTCTCCAAAAGATTATTTGATGCATTAGCAAAAAAGCAAATCAATGTCATCTTAATTACACAAAGTTCATCTGAGCATTCAATCTGTGTGGGGGTGAATGTACAGGATACGCATTTAGCAAAAATTGCTGTTGATACGGAGTTTGAACAAGAGATAAACACACAGGTGGTGGAGCCATTGATTATAGAAAAAGATTTATCTATAATCGCATTGGTAGGTGAGCAAATGCGAAACCATCCAGGGGTGAGTGGAAAAATGTTTGGTGTCTTGGGACGCAATGGTATTAATGTAAGGGCTATAGCACAAGGCTCTTCAGAAAAAAATATCACCGCAGTGATTGCAGCACATGATGTGCGCAAAGCAATCAATGTATTGCACGAAGAGTTTTTTGAAACTTCCTATAAGCAAGTCAATGTATATATCGCAGGGGCAGGAAATGTAGGTGGAAAATTAATAGAACAAATAAAAAAACAAGTCGCTTATTTACAAAGTACTTTAAGGTTGCAGATAAATATTGTAGGCATTGCGAATAGCAAAAAACAATTGATTAATATAGAGGGCATTGATTTGAATACATGGAGAGCGGATTTGCTTGCAGCACCAGAAGGAACGATTACTGATTATGCGGCAGCCATTCAAGAAAATAATTTACGTAATTCTATTTTTGTAGATGTAACAGCACATGCCACTGTAGCGGATACCTATGCACAATTATTGAGTAAGGCGGTATCGGTAGTGGCTTGTAATAAAATAGCCTGTTCTTCGCCTTATGCCAATTATGGAAAATTAAAAACATTGGCAAGAACTTATAATGCAGCCTTCTTATTTGAGACCAACGTGGGCGCAAGTTTACCGATTATAGGCACTTTAAATGATTTAATTCGAAGTGGTGACAAGATCAATAAAATAGAAGCGGTTTTATCAGGCACATTGAATTTTGTCTTTAATAATTATGATGGCACTAAGTCATTTGCACAAGTAGTAAAACAGGCTCAGGATGAAGGATATACAGAACCAGATCCAAGACTAGATTTAGGAGGTACGGATGTAATGCGTAAAGTGATGATTTTGGCAAGAGAGGCAGGGCATAAATTAGAGATGGAAGATATAGAGAATGAAGCATTTTTACCAGCGTCTTGTTTTAATGGATCGGTAGATGATTTTTATGCAGAGATGGAAAAACAAGAAGCACATTTCAAAAAAATATATGAAGCAGCTGCGGCAGAAGGTTGTAAATTAAAATTTGTAGCTAAGTTTGAAAGAGATGAAATGGGGCATGGAAAAGCGAAAGTAGGTTTGCAACATATTCAACCAAGTTCGGACTTTTATCATTTGTATGGTAAGGATAATTTAGTCTTGTTCTACTCTGAGCGTTACCCAGAATTGCCGTTGGTAATTAAGGGCGCAGGAGCGGGTGCAGATGTCACTGCTTCAGGAGTATTTGCAGATATTATCAGAGCAGCAAGAGTTTAAAAATTGTAATTAATAACCGATGGTTCAGATCAATCAATGGATAAAAATTAAAGCACCCGCCACTGTAGCTAATATGGTATGCGGCTTTGATATATTGGGCTTTGCTGTTAACAATCCATATGATGAAATGGAGATGCGTAGAGTTGAACGAAGAAAAGAAAGTAATTCGGAGGCTGCCCTGTCGTCAACAAATTCAATCATTGATGCCATTAAGATTATTAATATAGATGAGTACAATTTACCCACAGATCCTGAAAAGAATGTGGCGGGAGCAGCATTGATTGCATTAATCGAAGCCTATGAAGAGCAAGTAGAGTTGGGAAATCCAAAAGCAAGTATTCCTTTAGGGCAATTGGCTTTTGAAATAAAAATAAATAAATTAATCAAGCCAGGATCGGGCGTGGGCTCAAGTGCAGCAAGTTCTGCAGGTGCGGTAGTTGGTGCGAATCATTTGTTGGGTAATTTATTTACAAAAGATGATTTAGTGCGTTTTGCCATGAACGGAGAAAAAGTAGCGTCGGGTGTAAAACATGCAGACAATATTGCACCTTGTATTTTTGGCGGTGTAACATTAGTGAGAAGTATTTTCCCATTAGAAGTAATTGCCTTACCTTCTCCTATTTTGCATGTGACTATAGTGCATCCACAGATCGAAGTAAAAACATCCGATGCACGAAGTATTTTAAAGCAAAATGTGCAGTTAAAAGATGCTATCAAACAATGGGGCAATATCGCAGGATTGGTCGCGGGTTTGATGAAAGGAGATTATGATTTAATTGGAAGGTCATTGGAAGATGTAATTATTGAACCAGTAAGATCCATTTTAATACCAGGCTTTGATGAATTGAAAGAAGCATGTAAAGCTGTTGGAGCATTAGGTGGAGGTATTTCAGGATCAGGTCCATCCATCTTCTTCTTAAGTAAGGAACAATCAAGTGCATTGGCTGTAGAACAAGAAATGAAAAAATTATATACCCGTATTGGTTTGCCACATCATACCTATGTGACTTCTATCAATGGCGCAGGAGTAGAAATAAATGAAACAAAATGAACTATTATAGTTTAGGAAAACAATCACCAAATGTTGATTTTAAAACAGCAGCCATTACTGGACAAGCACCAGATAAGGGATTGTATTTTCCAACTAACATTCCACAATTTACATCTGAACAAATACAAAGATTTAAAACATTAGATAAGGCGAGTTTGGCATTTGAAGTGATGCGTCCTTATGTTGGCAATACGATAGACGATACAAGCTTGAAACAAATATGCAAAGAAACCATTGATTTTGAATTTCCATTAGTACCTATTACGTCATCTATCAAAGCATTAGAATTATTCCATGGACCTACACTTGCCTTTAAAGATGTGGGAGCGAGGTTTATGAGTAGGTGTTTGGGTTATTTTGCCAATACAGACAAGCAAGAGTTTAAAAATACCACTACAGGAGATCAAAAGAGTCATAAAAATATTTCTACGAAAGATACTACAGTGCTAGTTGCTACATCAGGTGATACGGGAGGTGCAGTTGCAAACGGTTTTTTGGGAGTAGCAGGTGTACAAGTGATTATATTATATCCAAAGGGCAAAGTAAGTCCCATACAAGAATTGCAATTAACCACTTGCGGACAAAATATTACGGCATTAGAAATAGATGGAAGTTTTGATGATTGTCAAGCAATTGTGAAAGAAGCTTTTATGGATGCAGCTTTAAATGCAGCGTATCGATTGACTTCGGCCAATTCAATAAATGTAGCAAGATGGTTGCCACAACAATTGTATTATTTCTTTGCATGGCAACAATGGGTGGCTCAATATGGAGACAATGTGCCGATGCATATTGTTGTACCTAGTGGTAATTTTGGAAATATCTGTGCAGGGATGATTGCGAAGGCGAGTGGCTTACCATTAGGACATTTTGTTGCGGCATGTAATGCCAACAATGTGGTGACAAGATACTTGAATACAGCAAAATATGAAGTGCATAAATCTGTCGTGACTATTTCAAATGCGATGGATGTGGGCAATCCAAGTAATTTTGTTCGCATTATGGAGATCATGCAAAATAATTATGAGCAATTAAAAAATGCATTGAGTAGTTATAGTTATGACGATATTTCTACCCAAGCAGCTATTACAAGAGTATACAACGACTATGGTTACACCTTAGATCCACATGGGGCTGTAGCTTTTTTAGCAGCAGAAGAATTTATACATGATCATACTCATGCTATCTCACATTATAACCATACAGTTGAATCTGTGCCTGTCCACGCGATTATACTAGAAACGGCGCATCCGGTGAAATTTCCAGAAGTTGTAGAAGAAGCGATTGGACATACATTAGAGATCCCCGCCTCTGTAAAATACTTATTAGACAAACCTAAAAAGTCTATTCCGCTAAAAGCAGATTACACAGCATTTAAGCAATGGATGCTTGAGCAATAAAAAACGGCCCCTAAATTAGGAGCCGTTTTAGATAGATGATTAGTAATCAGAATATGATTTATTTCTCTTTTAAGTATTTATCCAACCAACGTCCTTGCTCATACAATAAGTGCAATACGTTTTCTCTTCCTCTGTATCCATGTGCTTCATAGGGAAAGTAGACAAAACGAACTGTACCACCATGCCCTTTGATCGCAGCATATAAACGCTCACTGTTGATTGGGAAAGTTCCAGTATTGTCATCCATTTCTCCGTGTGTTAATAAAATAGGTGTCTTGATTTTATTAGCATGTGCAAATGGACTCATGTCTAAATACAATTGAGGTGCTTGCCAGAAAGTTCTGTCTTCGTTTTGGAAACCAAATGGAGTTAGGGTTCTGTTGTATGCGCCACTACGTGCGATACCCGCTTTAAATAAATTAGCATGTGCTAATACGTTTGCAGTCATGAATGCGCCATAGCTATGTCCGCCAATCGCCATTTTGTTACGATCACTTACGCCCATACTTACTAATTTATCTATCGCTGCAGAAGCATTCAAGATCAATTGATTCACAAAATCGTCGTTTGGTTTTTTATCAGGAGAAGTAGCTACGATTGGCATTTCAGCATTGTCTAAAATCGCGTATCCTTGTGTTACATAAAACACAGGAGAGCCCCAACTTAATAAAGTAAATTTATGTTGGTTACCTCTGATCTGGCTTGCGTCAGCGGCACTAGTAAACTCCCTTGGATAAGCCCAAAGTAAAGTAGGTAAAGGACCATCTTTTTCTTTGTTATATCCTTTAGGTAAATACAAGTCACCAGTTAGATCAACTCCATCAGCTCTTTTGTATTTAATTTTTTCTTTTGTCACACCTTCCATACTAGCGTAAGGGTTACTGAAATTTGTTAAAGCAACAGAAGTGTTTGCTGATAAAGATTTTAAATAATAGTTGGGTACTTCTTTTTCAGTCTCTCTTCGTGTAATAATTTTTAAAGAAGCAGGATCTAATACATCTACTACGTATTCAAAACAATCTTCTTTACTGCGCCATATGAGCTCATTAGTTTTTGTGTCAATATTGTAGATAGATAAATAAGGCAGATCTCCTTTTTCAGACGCACCAGTGGTGTTGTTCATCAATATGGAACGGCCATTGTTAACAGTAGCAATCACATCTTTACCGAATTTATTTTTATGCGTAACTGGATTACCAAGGTTACTGTATAAATCTGTCAAGCTTCTCTCATATAAAGTCGTCAAGCTATTTGTTTTTTGGTTGTATACACTCACTTTATAACGTTGCTTAGTTCTTAATACTTCAGTCACTAAAGCAAGTGTTTCATCACCCCAGGTAATATTAGAAAAACGAGTAGCGGTTTTAAATAATTCTTTTGGAGCTGCGTTGAAAGGTGCAGTAATAGACATTATAGCATCATGATATGGAACGGCTTTTTTAATCAAGCCGCTATCCAGAGGCAATGCATATACGATGGTAGCCGCTTCGTCATCCTTCCATTCAAAACCACGAGGTGCATTTTGTACATTGTCATAACCACTCGCAGTACCTTCGGAAGAAGGTAATTGAGCAATCGTTTTTATCAGCGCACCATTTTTATCCAACACTTGCATAGAAGCCGCAAAACCATAGGCAGTCACTAAGTAAGAGAAGGGCTTATTCAAAGAACGGGTTAGGATGTAGTTTTTATCGGGGGAGATACTAAAGCTATTTGTTAATGCAGGCGTACCAATTTTTATCTCTACTCCATTTTTATTTTTTACTAACTGACTCTTTGCTAAAAATTCAAACACATATTCGTCATAAGGAGATTTAATTAAATCTTGGTAGGTTACACTCGGAGCAGCTTTACCTAGGTTTTCTTGAATCGTTGGTCCTTTAGGAGTGATAGGTCTTTTAGTTAAAGCATTAGCAGTGTTCACATTTACTTTATACATTACTGTAGTATCATCAAACCAAACAAGGCTTGTACCTAAAATTAAATTGGCTGCAGTCTTGTTAATTTTTTGACAAGTTAATGAGCTTAAATCAATCACATATACGTCTACTGCTGTTGCTGTTACATTGTAAAATGCAATTTTATTTTCAGCAGGATTCCATGTAGGACTCAATGCTTGTAAGTTTGCAGGTAAGCCTTTAATTGCTAATTTTTTGTTGGTAGTAATGTCCATAATCGACATTCCCTTGATATAGTTCTGACGCGTAGGCGAAAAATTATTTGGATTTAAACGAAGGCCGGCAATTTTAAATTCAGCTTGACCTAGTTCTTCCACTAGTGGGTAAGAAGGACGTTCTAAAATTAGCATGTGTTTTGCTTTTCCGTCAACACTAATTGTAGGTGTTGGGGGTGCTAATAATAGATCAGCAATTTCTTTAGGTGGAAGTTGGTATACAGACGCTTCCTGTGCAAGGGTTTGTAAGTTCAGTAATACTAGAACAAAAAAGCCAAGGATAGAACCTATGATTTTTTTCATACAATTGATTTTATGTAAATTAAGATAAAATCTACACTCAATTATACCATCTATCAAAAAAACGGCCCCTACATTAGGAGCCGTTTCGTTTCATCCGATTGCTTGCTTAAAACTCAATTCAAAAACTATTTTTTAATGATCAACTTCTCTGTTGCTCTTCTTACTTTTTTAGCACCAGACAAATAATCGTTTGCTGCATCTCTGTAACCTAATGTTACTGCAACAGCGCTGTGTAAACCTAATTCCTTTAAACCTAAAGCTTCATCTACTGCATCAGGGATAAATCCTTCCATCGGTGTAGCGTCCACTTCTTCAGAAGCTGCTGCAACTAATGTAAAACCTAATGCGATATAGGTTTGTTTTGCAGCCCAGATTTGTAATTGTTCTGGCGTTAAATTTTTAATAGAACCATTGATATAACCAGCAAAATCTTTTAAAGAATCTACAGGTACACCTCTTTCTTCAGCGATTTCTTGCATGTAGTTTGCTACTTCTTTTTCAGTGATGCTATTCCATGTAGCAAAGATCACAAGGGCAGAACCTTCAGCTACCTGAGGTTGATTGTAAAAATGAGGTTGTATTTTTTTTCTAGTCTCCTCGTCTTCAATTACAATAATGTTATAAGGTGTTAAACCAAAAGAGCTAGGTGCCAACTTAGTTGCTTCCAAAATTGTGTTCAATTTGGCTTCTGGAATCTTGTTACCATTCATTCTCTTTACTGCATAGCGCCATTTAAGGGCATCTAATAAACTCATAATACTTAGTATTTTAATTGTTTTTAATCAATGTTTGAACATCAAAATTAACTAATTTATTTTATTTAACAAAATATAGATTTAATCCAGTGCTCAATAGACTAACAAAGGCTTAATGAAATAGTTTAAAAAATACCCAAAACAGGTCAAAATTATCTAATTTAAGGGCATAATTGCATAAAATGAGACAAAAAACGGCATTTTTTACCCTATTTATAGCAGTATCCTTAAGTCTATGCTTCAGCTTAAAAGCTCAAAAGTCCACTGTTGTAGAAGGTACAAACGCATCCGCACCCAACTTAATCGTGATCACTACAGACGGACTGAGGTGGCAAGAATTATTTAATGGGATGGATTTTGCTTTGGCAAATCATAAAAAATTCAATCATGGAGATAGTGCTTATCTTTTTAAAAAATATGGAGCTGCAACAGTAACGGAAAGACAAACCAAACTCCTCCCATTCATTACACAAACCATCGGTAAAAAGGGCCTTTTATTTGGTAATCGATTTAAAGAAAATAAAGTAGATGTGGCCAACCCACACTGGTTCTCTTATCCAGGTTACAATGAAATTTTTACAGGCTATCCCGATTCAGCAATCAATTCCAATAACTATCCGCCTAATCCACATAAAAATGTATTGGCATTTTTACAACAACAAAAAGCCTATCAAAATAAAGTAATAGCGTTTGGTGCATGGGACGCCTATAATCGTATTTTAAACGAGGCTGCATCAGGGTTTCCGGTGATCAATGGATTTGAAAATCTTTTGCCCATACTGAAAGATCCACAAACAAAAATGTTGGCAGACATGCTACAAGACAGTTATAAACCATTTAAAGAAGTGGAGTGTTTGGATGTATTCACGCATCATCAAGCAAAATATTATTTAGAGACCAAGCGTCCCAAAGTTATGTACATTAGTTATGGAGAAACAGATGAGTGGGCGCATGAGGGTAATTATTCGGCCTATTTAGATGCAGCACATCAAGTGGATGCGTGGGTAGCAGCTATCTGGCAATGGATACAAAATACACCTGGCTATAAAGACAACACCTATTTATTAATTACGACCGACCATGGAAGAGGTTTTGGAGAAGCTTGGACAGATCATGGGGCAGATGTCAAAGGAGCTTCTAGTATTTGGTTTGGCTTGATGGGGCCTGAAAAAAATTCAAACTTGACAAGTATAGTGCAAGCTATGCAGAAAAATTTAGGTGTAAAAATGAGCTTAGGCGAGCAAATATCGAACCAGCAATTATATCAAAAACAATTGGCTGCCACCATGGCGAAGTTATTGGGTTTAGAATTTACAGCAGCACATCCTATTGGAGATGCGATTTATTAAAAATGGTTTAACTTTATACTATGCTATTTCATAAAACCTTTAAGCAGTTTCTTGCGCTAGTTATGCTAGTGGTATTTGCATTTAGCATTACGCCACAAAAATCAATACATGATCTTGTCGCCAAGCACATCGATCCTACTAGTTGTTCTGTGCATAAGGATTTGCCAATTGAGCAAATTGAAAAAGCAGAGCTGCATTGTACTTTTGATTTTCAGGTAGCGACAACACCATTTGTAGAATACGATTTTAGTATTCAAATTCAAGCACCAATGCTTGCAAAACCGCGCAATGCTAATTTTGTTGCAGCGGCCCTTGTGCAATATGCTATAGTTTCCGATTCTCGCGGACCACCTACTGTTATTTGTTAGCAAGCGATTGACTTAAGTTTAAGTTAATGCGCATATCATTCAATGTTGTTAGTAACAACATAGTGTATTGGGATAACAAATAAAAAATTGTCATGAAAAAATATTTATGTTTCCTGCTCTTAATGAGTATAGGATTTAGTTTTACAAGTGCAGTTTATGCACAACAATTTACGTTAACAGGTAAAGTTATAGATAAGGCCACAGGCAAAGCCTTGGCAGGCGCGAGTGTATATCTTCCAGAAATTAAAAAAGGTACGATTGCGAATAAGGACGGCATTTTTAACCTAAGCATAGAAGCTGGTTCGCATGTTATAGAAATAAGTTATGTAGGCTATGCCACAGATGTAGAAAATTTGAAGTTGCAAAAGGACACGGAACAAAATTTTTATTTAAATAGTTCGGTGATTGAAGGAGGCAATGTGATTGTTACAAGTTTTTTAAGAGCTACTTCTACAAGACGCACCCCAACACCTGTGACGATTATTAAAAAAGAAGAATTATTTAGAGGGGTGTCTACCAATTTAATAGATGCCTTATCCAAAGTACCTGGTGTGTCACAAATCTCAACAGGTCCTGCAATTTCTAAACCTATTATACGTGGATTAGGATATAACCGTGTAGTAGTAATGAATGACGGGATCAGACAAGAGGGACAACAATGGGGTGATGAACACGGCATTGAAATAGACGAATATAATGTAAGCAGAACAGAAGTGTTGAAAGTGCCAGCTTCATTAATTTATGGATCAGATGCGCTAGCAGGGGTGATTAATATAATTTCCAATGTGCCAGTTAGTGAGGGTGTATTGAAAGGGAATATTTTTTCTAATTACCAAAGCAATAATAGATTAATGGGGAACCACTTTGATCTTGCAGGTAATAAAAAAGGATTTATTTGGGGTATGAATTATAGTGCAAAAAATGCAGGGGATTATAAAAATAAATATGATGGTACCGTTTTTAATTCAAGGTTTTTAGAACGCAACGGAGGTGGCTATGTGGGCATAGAAAAAAGTTGGGGCTATTCTCAATTGTCCTTTAGTAATTTTTACCAAAACTTGGGTGTAGTAGAGGGAGAAAGAGGGGCAGATGGACAATTTTTAATGTTGAAAGATATCAATGGTGTAGCGGAAGAAGTAGAAGTAGATGCAGCAGAATTAAAACGATTTACTCCACGTGCTCCGATGCAAAAAATCCAACACACTAAATACACTTTAGATAATAATATTAAACTAGGTAATGACCGATTAAAAGCCACTTTTGGTTTACAGCAAAACCAAAGAATGGAATTTGGCAACGTGTTAGATTTAAATGAAAAAGAATTGTTTTTTGATTTAAAGACCTTCAACTACGCCATACAATATCTAAAAGCAGAAAAGAACAATTGGAAAAATACTTTTGGTGTGAATGGTATGCGTCAAACCAATACCAATAGAGGAGAGGAAGCGTTGGTGCCAGATTATACTAGTTTTGATATTGGTGCATTTTACTATACACAAAAGAGAACAGAAAAAACTAGTTGGAGTGGGGGCTTACGTTATGATCAAAAATGGATGAACTTTATCAATCCAGCACAATTTTATTGTCCTCCTGGTATGGCTTGTATTGCTTTGTATAATCCAGTAGAGAGCAACAAACAATTTAATAATTTTTCTGGGGCAATTGGTGTGGCGCATGATGTAAGCGAGCAGCTCACTTTAAAGTTTAATATCGCGCGTGGATTCAGGGCACCGAATATGGCAGAGATGGCATCTTATGGTGCACATGAAGGCACCAATAGATTTGAGTATGGTAACGAAGCATTGGTTTCAGAAAAGAGTTTACAATTTGATGCAGCATTAGAATGGAGCAATGAGCATATCAGTTTTGCAGGTAATGTATTTTACAATACGGTAAAGGATTATATTTTTTATCAAAAGTTAACTGCAGTAGCAGGTGGCGACTCTCTTATAAATGACAATGGTGATGCATTATATGCTTTTGCTTTTAGACAAAAAGATGCGCATTTGTATGGTGCAGAATTCAATGTCGATTTTCATCCTCATCCATTAGACTGGTTGCATGTAGAAAATAGTGTGAGTTTAATACGTGGACAATTTAATGAAGCATTGGATGGTTCAAAAAATTTACCAGGTATTCCAAGTGCCAGATGGTTATCGGAAATCAGAATCGAATTGTTTAAAAAATCAAAAGCCATCCGAAATAGTTTTATCAATTTTCAATTAGACAATGTGTTGGCGCAGAACCAACCTTTTTTGGGCTACAATACAGAGACACGCACGCCAGCTTATACTTTATTGAATCTAGGTTTTAGTTCACAAATTCAACGCCGCAACAAAACTTTGTTTAGTGTATCACTGGTTGGACAAAATATAACCGATGTTGCGTACCAACATCATTTAAATAGATTAAAGTATGGTCCAATGAATGAGGCTACTGGACGCATGGGTGTTTTTAATATGGGACGCAATTTTAGTTTTAAAGTAAATATTCCAATAGGCAACTAATTCAGGCCAATAAAAAACAAGGATCTTAGAATAGGTGCAATGCATAAATTTTTATTAAATTGTGTGTAGGTAGATGCACCTATTCTAAATTCTTTTTATGAAAAAAATTTCTTTATTATTATTCGCTCTTATCATTAGTTTAACGAGCATGGCTCAAAAAGGTTTGACCAAACAAGAGCAACAAGTGATGGCGTGGATTGATGCGCATATGCCACAAGCCATTGAGTTATTGAAGGAGTCTGTAAATATTAATAGTGGTTCTTTGAATATAGAAGGGGTGAAAAAAGTGGGTGCGTTGTTTGCAAAATCATTTGAGCAAGCAGGATTTAAAACAGAGTGGGTGCCAATGCCCGATTCTGTTAAAAGAGCGGGACATTTAGTGGCGAGTCGTCGCCCAGGCGCCGCCGCCACCTCCACCAAAGGCAAACGCCTATTTCTTATTGGTCATTTGGATACGGTCTTTGAACCCGACATGCCCGCAAATCCGTTCACCATGTTGAATGATTCCACTGCTACAGGGCAGGGTGTTAATGATATGAAGGGCGGAGATGTGGTAGTGATTATGGCCTTACAAGCACTAGAGCAAGCCGGTTTATTAAAAAATACAGACATCACTGCTTATTTTACGGGCGACGAGGAGCATGCCGGCAGTCCAAAATCGGTGAGCAGAGGCGATTTTATAGAAAGAGCAAAGCAGGCAGATATCGCTCTAGCTTTTGAAGGCGCCAATGGACTGAATTCCGTGGCTACCGGAAGAAGGGGGTCAAGTGGCTGGAAATTAGAAGTGACTGGTAAGACAGGCCATAGTTCGGCTATCTTCACGCCCAACGCAGGTTATGGGGCCATTTTTGAAGCAGCAAGGATCGTTAATCAGTTTAGAGAAGAGCTCAGTACCGAAAAATACCTCACATTTAACCCGGGCATTTTTTTAGGCGGGTCGGATATTCATTACAATAGTGCCACTTCCAAGGGGGAGGCCATCGCTAAAACCAATATTATTTCACCAGCAGTTACTGTTACTGGGGATCTAAGGTTCTTGACTGAGGACCAAAAAGACCGAGCAAGAGAAAAAATGAGGTCCATTACAGCTCAAAACCTAGCTCAAACCAGTGCTAAAATCAGTTTTACAGACGGCATCCCAAGTATGGCGCCAACAGAAGGAAACAACAAGATCTTAAGTGTAATCAATTCAATATCAATGGATATGGGGGCCGGGCCTACCGTAGCAGGCGATCCAGGTGCACGTGGTGCAGGGGATATTTCCTATGTAGCTGCCTATGTGGACTGTATAGACGGATTGGGTGCCTCTGGACGTGGCGCACACGCACCAGGCGAAACCATCCACCTTAATGACCTGCCCTTTTTGATCAAAAGAGCGGCTTTAACCATCCACCGTTTAACGAGGTAAAAACAAAGGTTGTTTAATTTAAATTTTATATCCTTCAACAAACAATAAAGTGCTTGTTTAAAGCGTTGATTATCTGCTTGATTAAGGGTGCAAAAGGGCTAAAAATTATATCAAAAAATTAGATTTTTTGCGCTTGAAACACTACTTTCGTCGTCCAACTTACCCCCCAAAGTTTTATTTAAAAATTTAACAGGTAAATCCTGTTAAAAAAGTAGCCTAATGTATACAAAATAGTAATTTTGTCGTATATTAACATGCTGTCTTATTGCTTAAAAATGAGTTACTTAGGCCTATAATGTGACTCAGATAGGCACCGCCATGCGCAAGAGCGAAAAAAAGATTAAATTACAACACAATAAAGTTTCTGCCTCAACTCCCCCATCAAATCTAATATGTCATTTTCAAAAAAAAGGTTTATGGTTAAAAGATTAAAAATTGTTCCAAGGTGGGTCATTTTTAGCTTAGACATTTTGTTCACTTCAATGTCTTTGTTTTTAGCATTTATTATCAAGCAAAACCTAACGCTACAGGGTTTTAATTGGGAAGCTATTGCAAATACGATCATCATGATGGTGATTGTAAACAGCTTAGTGTTCTCAACTATTAAAACCTATGCGGGTATAGTAAGGTATACAGGGGTGCAAGATGCAATTAGAATTGGGGTGTCCATATTTGTGTCTACACTGGTATTATTTATTCTAAGCTATATCTCACTGAGGTATTCAAAGGCTTTTATATTGGATAATGTGGTTTTGATACTTTATACCACTTTTGGATTCCTATCCTTAATTTCTTATCGAGTTTTCGTAAAATATGCTTTTGCCTATTTAAGGAACTATAATATGAAAAGAAAGACCGTGGTCATTTTTGGTGCAGGAGAAACAGGTGCAGCTACCAAAAGGGTATTAGACCACGATACACAAAACAATATCAACATCATTGCTTTCATTGATGATGACAAAAAGAAAAACAATAAGGTATTAGACGGCATTCCAATCATCACTTATAAACAATTTGTAAGTTTAAGCCAGGAAGAAGAAATTGATGAGTTTATTATAGCTAGTTTTTCCATTTCTACAAAGAAAAAAAATGAGATTGTTGATTTCTGTTTAGACCATGAAATTAAGTTGTTAAATGTCCCTCCTTATACGCAATGGTCAGATGGTAGTTTTGCAGCTAGACAGTTAAGGACGATTAAAATTGAAGAATTATTAGAAAGAGATCCTATTCAGATCAACAACCAACAAATTAGAAGTCAAATTAAAGGTAAAAAGGTATTGGTTACCGGTGCAGCTGGATCTATTGGCAGTGAGATTGTTCGACAATTGCTACCTTATGCACCAGAAATTATTATTCTTTGTGATCAGGCAGAAACGCCTTTGCATAGCTTAGAGTTAGAGATAAGAGAATCTGGTACCCATGTGAATTGTGTTCCCTATTTGGCAGATGTGACCAATCAGGTTAGGATGAATGATTTGTTTGAGCAGTTTAAACCACATTATGTGTATCATGCCGCAGCATATAAGCATGTGCCCATGATGGAAATTTCGCCTGTAGAAGCCATCAGAAATAATGTGATAGGTACAAGAATTATTGCAGATCTTTCTGTGGTACATAAAGTAGATCGTTTTGTGATGGTATCAACTGATAAAGCAGTGAATCCTACCAACGTAATGGGCGCTTCAAAAAGATTGGCAGAAATTTATGTACAAGGCTTGTCAAGCTTAGGACATAATACCACCAAATTTATCACTACTCGTTTTGGTAATGTATTAGGGTCAAACGGTTCAGTTATTAATCGTTTTAAAGAACAAATTGAGAAGGGTGGTCCAATAACTGTTACACATCCTAATATTACTAGGTACTTTATGACCATACCAGAAGCATGTCAATTAGTATTAGAAGCTGGAAGTATGGGAAATGGTGGTGAGATCTTTGTATTTGACATGGGCGAGCCGGTATTGATCTCTGATTTGGCGAAGAAAATGATTCGATTATACGGACTCATACCCAATATTGATATTGAAATTAACTATACTGGATTAAGACCTGGTGAAAAATTATTCGAAGAATTATTAAACGATGAAGAAAATACTACCCAGACCTACCATGATAAAATTTTAATTGCCAAGGTAAGACAGGTAGATTTAAATGATATACAAAATCATTACGATGAATTTGGCATGATGATTAATAATTCAGAAAGTGAAATGATGCTTGTTTCTAAAATGAAAGACTTAATTCCTGAGTTTGTGAGCAACAATAGCGTCTTCCAAAAATTAGATTTAACAATCATCTCTTTATTGGATAAGAAAACAAAAATTTTATAAGAGACAATTAAATTCCCCAAATGATAAAAATGAATTTCAAGACCTTTACGCTTATAACTTTTTTACTTGTTTGTAATATCGTCATTTCATTTGCACAAGGTTCTAGTATTTCGGATGCACAACTATTACAAATTATTGCCGCAGCTAATCAAAGAGGTATGTCCCAGCAAGAAGTTGCTATGTATGCTAAATCGAAGGGCTATTCAGATGCAGATATTAGCAGTTTAATGCAAAGAGCCAACTCTATGAATGCAGGTGGAATGGGAATAGCCACAGGAACGAATGTGAATGGCAATTTAGCGCAAAGGCAATTGGTACAATTAGGTAGTAGTGATTTAATGAGTGCTGGTGCAGATTCAATTTCGTATTTAAGTGATGAAGAAAGAAAAATTTTTGGTTACGATGTTTTTCATAATAAGGGTATGAGTTTTACCCCCAATTTAAATATGGCTACACCCAAAGATTACGTGGTTGGGCCAGGGGATGAATTGGTCGTGCAAATCTATGGTATTGCACAGGCTACAATTAATTTAAGAGTTAGTCCAGAGGGCAAGGTGGTTATTCCAAATGTAGGGGTATCGCATGTGGGTGGCTTAAGTATTGAAGCAGTAAAAGCTTTGTTGACTCAAAAAATTGGTACCAGGTATGCTGGTGTGGGTGGTGCTAATCCAAGTAGTTTTTTAATGGTGACTTTGTCTAATATTAGAAGTATTAAAGTGAATATTGTTGGGGAGATAAAAACGCCTGGCACTTACCAACTGCCAAGCTTTACCACTAGCTTTAATGCTTTGTATGCTGCAGGTGGCCCAACAGTAAAAGGAAGTTTTAGAAATATACAAGTATTTAGGGGGGGTAAACAAATTGCAGAAGTTGATTTGTACGATTTTTTATTAAGAGGTAAGACTGAAAAAAACATACGATTAGAAGATAATGATGTTTTATTAGTACCTCAGTATGGTAAAAGAGTGGAAATAGTTGGAGAGGTTAGACGTAATATGATGTTTGAAGTAAAGGACAAAGAGACCATCTCTAATTTAATTGAAATGGCCAATGGTTTTACGACCAATGCATATCGTAAAATGTTAACGATACAAAGAATCAATGGATCAGATAAATCCATTTTGAATATAGATGACAAAGAACAAACTACTACAAATTTATACGATGGAGATTATGTTGTAGTTGGCAAATCGCCCAATATTTATAAAAACAGAATTCAAATTGTTGGTGCAGTGACGCGAGAAGGCGATTATGAATTACAACCTAATTTAAGAATTAGCGACTTGATTGAGCAAGCAGGGGGATTAAAAGTTGATGCATTTAAATCGAGGGCTATTTTGTATCGAACTGAAAAAGACTTACAGAAAACAGCCGTAAGTATTGATTTGAACAAGGTGTTTGAAAATGATCCAAACAATAATTTGCTGTTAAACAAGGAAGATTTATTGGTTATATCTAACATGTACGATATCAAAGAAAATTATTTTGTCACGATACAGGGAGAAGTGAATCAAACAGGCACATTCCCATATTCAAAAGGAATGACTGTTAATGAGTTGATTTTACAATCAAAAGGTTTCAAAGAAGCAGCATCCGGATCTTCTATTGAGATTGTTAGACGTGTACGTGATAATAATAATGAAATTGCTAAGATCATCAAAGTGGATATTAATAAAGATTTATCTATTGGCACAAATGACAAAAACACGTTACTAGAACCCTTTGACCAGGTTTTTGTGCGCGCTTCTGTAGGATTTAGAGAACTAAAAAAAGTATATGTACAGGGTGAATCTAATTACACCGGCCAATTTGTAATGGATAGGGCAAACATGACGGTAGGTGATTTGATTAAACGTGCAGGAGGGGTATTACCAAGTGCGAATGTGAACGGTGCTTTGTTAATAAGAAGAACTATCTTTTTTAAGAAAGATAATAATGCAGATGAATATTTAAACAAATTACTTGAACTAAGAGTGAGATATGAAGATTCAACTCAAAGTGGATTTTCAGAATCTAACAAAATACAATTAGCACAAATAAATAAAGAAATTGAGGAATTATATTTAAAGAAGTTTAAAAGTGAAGATAAAGTAACTGATATTGGCAATTTAGCAAGCTTAACTTCAGATCAAGTAAACAAGAAAGATAGTATAAATAAATTAGAGCGAATAAAAACAGAACAAGAGAATATTGAAGAGTTAAAGTCTGCACTACAAGCAAGGGTATTTAAAAATTTGCGTGATGTTACCATTAATGAGGATCAATATCAATTTGTATCTATTAATTTGGAGAAAATAATTGACCAACAATATGCAAGTAAATACGATGTACAATTGCAAGAAGGAGATATTTTATATATTCCTACCTATAATGAAACAGTTGGCGTAAGTGGTGATGTGTTGTATCCAGTAGCAGTCAAATACTTGAAAGGGGCTTCTTTAAAAAATTATGTAAATCAAGCAGGAGGGTTTAATAATACGGCACTAAAAGGAAGATCTTATGTGGTGGAGGCAAATGGAACTGTAAGACGAACACATCGTTTTTTTGGATTTAAATTTTATCCTATTGTGGCTCCTGGCTCCCAAGTTTTTGTTCCAAAGAATAATAAACCAAAATCTAATTTCAGTGTTGACAGGGTTTTGGGGCTGGTATCTAGTTTGGTGACAACGTATTTATTAGTAAAAAATTTATCAAATTAAAATGGATAATAAAGAAAAGAGACTCTCTAATTTATTAAAACAAGATGAATTTTATTTGGCTGACTTGTTTAAAATAGCGTTTGATGCGGTAAGAAAAAGCAAGAAAATAGTTATTGGACTTTTAATATGTATAATTTTACTATTTACACTAGACTACATCATTTCTCCATTTGAATTTGAAAGTAAGGCAACAGTAATGGTTGAACAACAAAGTTCAACAAATAGCAATAGTTTAAGTAGCTTGTTGGGTTTGTCTAATAATATGTCAAGTTCAAGCGGTAATGGCGATTTAGGTCCTGGAATGTATTCCGAATTATTTAAATCACAAGTTTTCCTTAATGAAATTATCCAGACAAAATTTCTAATAAGTGAGGATTCGAAGGACTCTATTACACTGGAACAATATTTTTCAAATGGTGAAAATCTTAGTTTTTATCAAAAAATTAAAAACCCTAGTTCTTTTTTTTCTCAGTCTGAAACAAAAAAAGAATCAAAAAAAATCAATAAAGATCAAAGACAAAGTATAATTACAAATTTAGATAGTGCTTTAATTATTAAAAAAAATATCAGCCCTGAATTAATTTTTTCAAATCAAATCCCTCCAATTGTACAAATAGACGAGAAAAAATCTGCTGTAATTGGAATTATAAAAAAAAGAATTCGTCTTGAAATTAAAGATAAAAATGTAATAGTGTATACAAAAATGCCAAATGCATTCCTTAGCGCTATTGTAGGTAAAATGGTTCTAGAAAACCTTTTAAACTATATTACTGCATTTAAAACTCATAAACAATTAACTCAAATTGAATTTCTCGAAAGAAGAGTAAATGAGTCTGAGGAGAAATATAAGAGAGCGCAAAAAAACTTCGCTGGTTATAAAGACAATACATTGGGAGTCATTTTGCAATCAGCCCAAACGAGAGAGCAAATTCTAAATAATGAACTTTCAATAGCATTTAATATTTACAATCAATTTGCAGTACAATTAGAGCAAGCCAAAGTAGATCTAAAAAAAGAAACACCTTATTTTTCAATATTGGAACCTATTACTATTCCTGTAGCGCCCATTGAACCAAGCATTAGTTCGTATTTCATTAAATATTTATTAATATTTGTAAGTGGAACGTTTATTATAGTCCTTTATAAATTATTTTTTTAAACACATGTCCGAACAAATATCAGAATGGGATTTAACAATTGAACCGCAGAGTTCTTTATTTGATTTAAACTTAAAAGACGTTTGGCGTTATAGAGATTTATTATGGATGTTTGTAAAAAGAGATTTTGTTAGTTTTTACAAGCAAACGATTTTAGGGCCTTTATGGTTTTTTATTCAACCCTTATTTACTACAATAATATATACTTTCATTTTTGGAGGTTTGGCCAATTTAAGTACTGATAATTTACCGCAACCACTATTTTACATGGCTGGCATTACGGCATGGAATTATTTTTCCGATTGTATTACTAAGACTTCTACCGTATTTAAAGATAATGCTAATATATTTGGTAAAGTCTATTTTCCTAGACTTATAATGCCATTAAGTATTGTAGTAAGTAATTTAGTTCGCTTTGCAGTCCAAATGTTATTAATGATTATATTGATGGGGTTTTATGCTTGGCAAGGTGCTAATTTTAATATTACATGGGCTATTTCATTATTCCCATTATTAGTAATTCTAATGGCATTATTAGGACTTGGTTTGGGTTTAATAATTACTGCACTAACCACTAAGTATAGAGACCTTGCATTTTTAGTAACATTTGGCATGCAGTTATTAATGTACACCACTACTGTAATATATCCATTAAGTAGTGCTCCAGCAAAGTATAAAACAATGATCAGTCTTAACCCTATGACTGGAATAATTGAGTGCTTTAGGTTCGCTTTTTTAGGTCAAGGTCAACTTACTTGGAATACCATAGGCTATTCAACTCTGTTTACTTTAGTTGCATTACTATTGGGTATACTTATATTTAATAAAACTGAAAAAACCTTTGTAGACACTGTTTAAAATATGGCATCAGCAATAAAAGTAGAAAATTTATCTAAACTATACCGCTTGGGCGAGATTGGTACAGGCACAATTAGTAGAGACCTTGAGCGGTTTTTTAAAATGAAAATTTTAAAACAAGAAGATCCATTTTTAAGAATAGGTGAAGCTAATGACAGAGCCACAAAAGGAGCTAGTGATATAGTTTATAGTTTAAAGGGTATCAATTTTGAAATTGAGCAAGGAGACGCAGTTGGTATCATTGGACGAAATGGTGCTGGTAAAAGTACTTTATTGAAAATTTTATCTAGGGTAACTTCACCTACTACAGGTAAAATTAATATCAAAGGAAGAGTAGCAAGTTTATTAGAAGTAGGCACAGGTTTTCATCCAGAATTAACTGGGAGAGAAAATATTTATTTAAACGGTGCTATTTTAGGAATGAGCAAGAAAGAGATTGATAGAAAGTTTGATGAGATTGTTGATTTTAGCGGAGTTGAACGATATATTGATACCCCTGTAAAAAGGTATAGTAGTGGAATGTATGTTCGATTAGCATTTGCCGTTGCAGCACATTTAGAAAGTGAGATTTTGATTGTAGACGAAGTTTTAGCCGTAGGTGATGCAGAATTTCAGAAAAAGTGTTTGGGTAAAATGGGAGAAGTTAGTCAAGGAGAAGGTAGAACAATTTTATTTGTGAGTCATAATATTGCAGCTGTAAAACAATTATGTAATAAAGGAATCTCACTTTCCAATGGGAAATTGAGGGAATATGGGTTATCTGGAGATGTCATTAATAATTATATTAAAAATGAAAACAATTCTACTAATTTTAAATATATTAATTCTGAACCAAATCATACAGATATTTTATCTGCAGAAATCTTTTACCTTCATGGTGAATCTATCTCTACAGAGAGAGATTTTGAATTGCATATTTCATATCAAGTTGAAAAAAAGATAGTTGGAAGTATAATTAATTTTATATTTTCAAATGAAGAACAAGTTGTTTGGCAATCTTTTGACACAGATACCGATAATTATTTATTAAATATGAGAGATGCAGGATTATATAAAGCTAGAATTAAAATCCCAGCATATTCATTAAAACCTGGTACTTATAATATTAGTATTGGTATGGGTGTAGCAAATTCAGATGCAATTTGTCAATACAATAAAGCACTTTCCATCGACGTTTTATCAAGTTCAAATAATTATACATTTGTATCATATAGAGAAGATAGAATCGGAGTAGTTCCGTCTTTTTTAAAATGGGAAACAATAAAAATTTAATGAATAGAACAGTTTCAGTTATTATTAGATCATATAATGAAGAACGCCATATAGGAAGGCTAATTATAGGTATCCAGAAGCAAAATGTGTATGATGCTAATAATATTGAAATAATTGTAGTTGATTCTGGATCTACTGATTCGACAGTTTCAATTGCAAAACAATTAGGTGCTAAAGTTATTGAGATAAGAAAAGAAGAATTCTCTTTTGGTAGAGCGTTAAATATAGGATGCGATTCTGCGAAAGGTGATATTTTAATATTTGTGTCAGCGCATGTTTATCCTGTTTACAACGATTGGTTGGAAGTTTTAATTAATAGCTTTTTTGATGATAACGTTGGTTTAGTATATGGTAGACAAATAGGCAATGATTTAACAAAATTTTCAGAGCAACAAATATTTAAAAAATGGTTTCCTTCAATAAGTAATTTTGATCAAGATCATCCTTTTTGCAATAATGCAAATTGTGCAATAAGAAGACATATTTGGCTTAATGAACCATACGATGAAAATATTACAGGACTTGAAGATTTAGATTGGGCACAGAAATTATTGTCGAAGAATTACAAAATTGTTTATAATGCAGTTGCTGTCATTGTTCATGTTCATGAAGAGACATATGATAAAATAAAAAACAGATATCTTAGAGAGGCAATCGCATTAAAACAAATTATGTCGAAAGTTAATATCAGTTTTTTTGATTTCATAAGGTTATTTTTGTATAACTCGTTTACTGATTTAGTTCAAGCTACCAAAGAAAAAAAATTATTAAAGGTATTTAAACAAATAATATTATTTAGATACATGCAATTTTTAGGTACTTATTTAGGACATAATCATAAACCACTTATTACAAAAGAGATAAAAAATTTATTTTATTATCCAGTAAATGGTTCTGAAAGAAGTAAAAAGTCCATTCAAGTTGAAAATAAAAATAACTTTATTGATTACAATAACTGACTATGTATATTGATATAACATTTCCTATTAGTGAAAAACTGCCCAAGTGGCCTGGCAGTATTGGGTTTAAAAAAACAATACATATGGAAATCGCAACACATGGAAACAATCTTTCATCTTTTGAAATAGATTCTCATTTTGGAACACACATAGATGCACCGTTTCACTTTGATGAATATGGTAAAAAAGTTGACCAATTAGATTTAAATAAACTTATTGGAGAAGTTTTTGTTTTAGAATTAAGAGGTATAAGAAGTATTAGTGGAAGTGATTTAGCTAACTCAAAAATTCCCAAAGGTTGTAACAAATTAATTTTAAAAACGGATAACCAAATATATTGGGATGAAAATAATCAAATTTTTCAAGAAGAATTTTGCAGTATTAACGAAAGTGGCGCAAAATGGTTAAATGAAAATGGATTTCATTTAATTGGCATTGATTATTTGTCAATTCAAAGATTTAATGATGGACCTGAAACACATCAAATATTACTTAATGCTGAGATAATAATTTTAGAGTCTTTAAATCTAAAAAACGTAACGCAGGGTTTATATGACATCATTTGCTTACCATTAAATTTACAAGGATTTGAAGGCTCTCCTGTTAGGGCTCTATTAAAAACCAAAAAATATGAATAAATTCAAAATAAGTGCAATTGTTCCAATGAGGCACTATAGTGAAAGAGTAGTTGGGAAAAATTATAGAGATTTTGCTGGGAAGCCTCTCTTCTTTCACATAATTGAAACATTATTAAAGTGCAATGAATTATGTAAGGTTATTATTGATACAGATAGCCCAGTTATTATTGAATTAACTCAAAAACATTTTCCTGAGGTATTGATTTTAGAAAGACCAGAACATTTAAGAGATGGAAGTATTGCAATGAATGATGTACTTTTAAATATAATTAATCAAGTTGATTCAGATTTTTTTCTACAAACACATAGCACAAATCCATTAATTACAGTCAATACTATAGAAAATAGCATACTTAATTTCATAAATAAATTTCCTATGTATGATTCCCTTTTTTCTGTTACAAGAAAAAATGTAAGATATTGGGATATTTTATCTAGGCCAATTAACCACAATAAAAATATTCTTTTAAGAACACAAGATTTACCCTCAATATTTGAAGAAAATTCTTGTATGTATATTTTTTCAAAAAAAATACTTGAGACTAAGCATAATAGAATTGGTGATAGACCATATATGTATGAAATTCCTGAAGTTGAAGCACAAGATATAGATGTTGAATTGAATTTTAAAGTTGCTGAATTTTTATATAAAGAAATTAATGGTTTGACTTTATGATAAAGATTTTAGTTACATGCCCTCCAATGTTAAAAAGAATTCATGAATACACGAGTTTATTTCATGAAAAGAATATAGAATTAATAACTCCAAATGTCGTGCAAATACTAAGCGAAGAAGAGTTGATGCATTTAGTACCTGAAGTTGATGGATGGATTATAGGTGACGATCCTGCTACAAAAAAAGTTTTTGAGAGTGGCAAATTAGGAAAATTAAAAGCTGCTGTAAAATGGGGTGTAGGTGTTGACAATGTTGACTTTAATGCATGTAAAAATTTAAATATCCCAATTACAAATACACCTCAAGTTTTTGGCGATGAAGTAGCTGATTTAGCTATTGCTTATATGTTAGGACTTGCCAGGGATACATATTGGATTGACAGAGAAGTAAGAAAAGGAAATTGGATAAAACCAACTGGTGTAAGTATTAGTGGAAAAAATATCGCAGTTATTGGATTAGGAGATATCGGACAATCTCTAATCAAACGGTTAAAAGGATTTGATGTTCATATTAAAGCATATGATCCATTTTCAAATTTCAAAGCTGAAGAACTAGGAATTAAAGGAATATTAGAATTTCCAAACCGTATCGATGAAGCTGATTTTATTATTCTTACTTGTGCTTTAACACCGTCTAGTCGTGAAATGATCAACAGTAATTCAATTTCGAAAATGAAAAAAGGAGTTAGAATTATAAATGTTTCTAGAGGTGCATTAATAAAGGAAAATGATTTAATCGAGGCATTAGACAATGGATGGGTTAAGTCAGCCGCTCTAGACGTTTTTGAAGAAGAACCAATAAAGACTACTAATAAACTTATGAATTATTCTAATTGTATATTAGGTTCTCATAATGGTTCTAATACAATTGAAGCTGTAGATCGTGCAACACTAAAAGCGATAGAACATTTGTTTAATTTTTTAAAAATAAATTAGTTGAAAAAGACTGTATTAGTAACCGGAGTGTCAGGTGGAATTGGCTCTTCGATTGCAAATGAATTTAAAAATGCCGGGTATTATGTTATAGGTCTTGATAAACAAAATGATGAAAATAATCATATCGATTTGTTTATTGAAATCGATTTAGATAAATATGTGTTTGATTTAAATTATCAACTAATAAAAAATCAAGAGTTTGATTTGAAAATTCCACATCTAAGTGTACTAATTAATAATGCTGCTGTACAAATTCTTGCAAGTATTGAAGATTTAACATTAGAAGACTGGTCTAAGACAATGAATATTAATTTAACTGCACCAATGCTTTTAAGTAAATATTTTTTTAACAAACTATCAATGACAAATGGTAATATAATTAATATTGCTAGTATTCATCAAATTTTAACAAAAAGATGTTTTTTAAGCTATGCTACTTCAAAGAGTGCTTTAGTTGGTCTAACTAAAGCAATGAGCGTTGATTTAAATGGAAAAATTAGAGTAAATGCAATTAGTCCAGCTGCAATTAGCACACCTATGCTTTTAGCAGGCTTCAATAATGACTTAGAAAAAGTTCAAAAATTAAACGAAATTCATCCAATGCAAAGAATCGGGAAACCCAATGAAGTGGCAAAGTTGGCACTATTGTTGGTTTCTGATGAATTTAGTTTTATTAACGGAGCGAACATTACAATAGATGGGGGAATTTCTAATGTTTTAAAAGATTTATAATTTGAAAACTTTTATCTTGAAAATATACAAACAAATATTCTTTATTTTAAGTAAATATTTATTTAGTAATAAAATTATTTTTGTTTGTTATTCTGATCACGAACATAAAGAAAGAATTTTTAAAAGAATAGATTTTTTCTATAAAAAAAAATCATTAGTTTTTAAAATAAGATATAGTAAAAGTAAATTAAAAGTTTTGACATTTTTACCTGTAATAAAGTGCTTTTTTGGAATAAACGACATTATCTCAATTAATTTAAGCAAGGATTGGTTATGGTATAATGTAGATCCTAAGATTAATCCACTAGATGCATGGGAATATCATTACATTTTATCTAGAAATTTTGATTCCCAAAAAAACAAATTAATTTTCATTAAATATATTAATGAATTACAACCGAAATGTTTAGCAAAATGTTATTTGTTTGCAACTGGAAGTTCATTAGAATTGGCAATAAATAAAAATTTTAATGATGGTTATAAAATTGTTTGTAATACAATAGTAAAAGATAAAAAACTTTGGAAGCATTTATCACCTGACATTATTGTTGCTGGGGATGCACTTTATCACTTTTCTGATTCAACTTTTGCAAAATCTTTCAGATCCGACTTAAAAAAAAGATTAACAGAGTCTCCAAATACTATTTTCATTTTTCCTAGTTTATTTTATCAATTTATCAATATAGAATTTAATGAATTTAAAAATAGAATAATTGGAATTCCCATAGGGGATAGAAATGACATTTTTAATAGTTTAGTTAATAATTTCGAGTTACCATCATATGGTAATGTATTAAACTTATTAATGCTTCCAATTGCTTGTACTATTTCAAATAATATTTACTTTTGGGGGTTTGACGGAAGAGCACCAGGTGATAAAGATTTTTGGAAAAACTCTAAGAATCATTTCTATCAAGAACATGTAGATGAGTTAAAACATGATCATCAAGCTTTTTTTAACTACCACATCCCATTCGAAAATGAAACCAAATATGTACAGAATGTACATGGGGATGTTCTTGAGAACTTATTACAAGATGCAGAAAAAAAAGGATTTGTATTTAAAACAATGAATTTTTCTTATACAGACGCACTTCAAAAAAGACTAATTTATGATTGATAAAATCCAACATGCAGATATTTTATTAGGAATAATTATCAGAGCTAATTATAAAAAAAATGGTATAGAATTTTTTACAAATGATAACGATTCGCAGCAATTAGGTTATATGAATCGACCAAAAAATTATATCATTGAGCCACATAGACACAATTTGGTTCCACGTGAAATACATTTAACACAAGAAGTTTTATTTATTAAGTCAGGAGTTGTTAGAGTTGATTTTTATGATAATGAACAAGAATATATTAAAAGTTCATTTTTAAATAAAGGCGATGTCATTTTACTTTCTAACGGAGGACATGGTTTTCAAATAATAGAGGATGCTGAAATTATAGAAGTTAAACAAGGCCCTTATTGTGGTGCAGAAGATAAAATTAGATTTCATCCCGTATCATCAGACAAAATAAAATTCGATTAATATGATCAATTTTGAAGCGTATAGTAAATATTATGATTTATTATATTCTAATAAAGATTACCAAGCGGAATCACAATACGTGAAAAATATTATAAAAAAAAATAATTCATCAGCAAGTCATATTTTAGAATTAGGATGTGGAAGTGGAACTCATGCCAGTTATTTGTGTAATGAAGGTTATAGAGTAACTGGGATAGAAAGAAGTGAAAGTATGATTAAAGTAGCTGAACAAAAAAATATAAAGAATTTCAGGCCTATTTTAGGTGATATAACTTCATATAAAATTGACGATAAATTCGATGTTGCAATTTCTTTATTTCACGTAATTAGTTATTTGACTAAATTAGACGAGTTAATTAATTGTTTTAATTTAGTAAATAAAAATTTAAACACAAATGGTATTTTTATTTTTGATATTTGGTACACACCAGCAGTTTATTTTCAAAAGCCCGAAACGCGAATTAAAAGAATGAGTAATGAAAACATTTCAGTAATTAGAATTGCAGAATCTGAAATGGTATTTAATGAAAATCTAGTAAATGTGAATTTCGAAGTGATTATAAAAGAGAATAAGACTGGAACTATAAATGTAATTAATGAAGTTCATCCAATGAGACACTTTAGTTTTTCTGAAATAGATTTTTTATGTAAACTATGTGGATTTAGTATAATAAATGCTGAAGAGTTTTTAACTTCAAATATACCATCAGAGAACACCTGGGGTGTTTGTTTTATTTTGAAAAAAAATAATTAATTATAACAAATTTATAATGAATATTAAAAACGTACCTGTAAATACTCCTTTACTTGATGGAAATGAGTTAATATATTTAACTGAATGTATAAAAACTGGTTGGATTTCAAGTGAGGGCCCATTTATTAAGAAGTTTGAAGACGAAATGGCTTCTTATGTAAATCGAAAATACGCTATTGCAGTAAGTAATGGATCTGCTGCATTGGATATTGCTATAAGAGCACTTGATTTAGAATTGGGTTCAGAGGTTATTATGCCCACATTTACAATTATTTCACCTGCACAATCTTTAATTAATTCAGGATTAGTTCCAGTTTTAGTTGATTGTGAAGAAGATACTTGGAATATGAATACTAATCTAATTGAACAAAAAATTACAAAAAAAACCAAAGCAATTTTAGTAGTTCACATTTATGGACTTCCTGTAGATATGAAGGCTATTTTAAATTTATGTAAAAAATATAATTTAAAACTCATTGAAGATGCAGCTGAAATGCATGGACAAAAATATGATGACGCTCAATGTGGTTCATTTGGTGATATAAGTATATTTAGTTTTTACCCTAACAAGCATATTACAAGTGGTGAGGGCGGTATGATAATGTGTGATGATTTATTATTAGCTGAAAGATCTAGAAAGTTAAGAAATTTAGCATTTGAACCAAACGGACGAAGATTTGTCCATGAAGAAATTGGATGGAATTACAGAATGACAAATATGCAGGCTGCAATTGGATTAGCACAGTTAGAAAAAATTAATGAACATTTAATCAAAAAACGTCGAGTAGGAGAAAAATACTTTAAAGAGTTGAATGATTTAGTTGGTTTTAATTTACAAAAACATAAAACAAAAAATTCAACAAATATTTATTGGGTTTTCGGTCTTGTTGCGGAAAGTGAGAAGCTTGCAAATGACATGGTCAATTTTTTAACAAAAAATAAAATAGGTACAAGGCCATTTTTTTGGTGTATGCATGAGCAACCTGTTTTCCTTAAAATGGGACTCTTTCGTAATGAAAAATATCCAATTGCTGAAAAAATTGCAAGATGCGGATTTTATATTCCTAGCGGATTGGGTTTAAGCGAAAACGAAGTTGATTACGTTATTACTAAAATGAAAGAATTCGTAAGATGAGTAAATTACGAGTAGGAGTTTGGTTAAATGAGGATATTGAAAACACAACTGGAGGTGCATATACATATAATCAATTATTGTTTAAGAGTATATTGGAATATAAATTTAACAATGCAGAGATTATTTTGATTTCAAACAAATATTTGAATACTAAATATAATTATTACCTGATAAAATGGGTCCCTAAGCGATTTAAATTAATAAGAAATGTTCTAATTTTCATATTCAATAAAATTAAACTTTCACAACTTGCATCGCTAGTACTTAAATACGATATTGAACATGAAAATCAATTAAATAGAGAATTATCTAATAACATTGATATAATTTACTATACTACACCAGATTGTAAATATTTAGATTTTCCATTCATTTTCACCTTATGGGACTTAGGGCACCATACAACTTTTTCATTTCCTGAAATGTCATCAATTGAAATTTATAATAACAGATTAAAATATCATGACTTTTATGCTAAAAAAGCAACATTTGTATTTTCGGAATCTGAAGCTGGTAAACAAGATATAATTAAGTATCTAAATATTGCCAATAATAAAATAAAAGTTGTTCCACTGTTCCCTTCATCAGTTATAGATAATAATTTGGTGGCATCAATTCCTTTAAAATTATTACAATTAAAATCGAAATTTATTCATTATCCAGCTCAATTCTGGCCACATAAAAATCATTACAATTTACTTGTTGCATTTAAAAACATACTTTTTGAATTTCCAAACTTAAAATTAATTTTTACCGGATCTGACAAAGGAAATAAGGATTACATAATGAGTACAATTAAACAAATGAAACTTGACAATAATGTTATTGATTTAGGTTTTGTTTCAAATGCAGAATTAAAGTGGCTATACATAAACTCATCTGGATTAGCTATGCCAACTCTACTTGGCCCAACAAATATGCCATTACTAGAGGCCGCAGAATTGAATTGTCCAGTTGCATGCAGTAATTTTCCCGGTCATATTGAACAACTTGGCGATTATGGATATTATTTTAACCCGGAATCTCCTGAAGATATTGCTCAAGTATTAATTGAAATGCTTAATGAAAATAAAGATTATAAAATTAAAAAATATATAAGGAAATTTAATATTTCAGAAACTATTAAACAAATTGACAAATCATTTTCTGAAATAAAACAAATACGCTTTACCTGGGGCAAAAATTATTAAAATGAAATTAAGTATTGTATTAGGTTCTTATAATCGAAAAGCATTTTTAAAGTCAACAATAAATAGTGTAAGAAATAATCAAATTAATTACGATTATGAAATCATTGTAATTGATGGCGGATCTGATGATGGTTCATTAGAATGGTTGTTAAAGCAAAAAGATATAATAACCATAATTCAGCATAATAGAGGTTTTTTTCAAGGCAAACAAATTAATCGTAAAAGTTGGGGTTATTTTATGAATATTGGCTTTAAATGTGCAAAAGGAGAGTATATTTTAATGATCAGCGATGATTGCTTGATCTTGCCAGATTCTATAAACAATGGAATCAACCATTTTGATAATTTAAGAATTAAAGGGGAAAAAGTTGGTGCTTTAGCTTTCTATTGGAGAAACTGGCCGGAGCAAAAAGAATATATGGTTGGTCTAACATTTAATAAGATTTTTGTAAATCATGGATTATATTTAAAATCTGCACTTGAAGAAATTGGTTATATAGACGAGGAATATTATGTCTTTTATCATGCTGATGGTGATTTATGTTTAAGATTATATGAAAAAGGATATGATGTTTTAGCTTCAGAGAACTCATATGTTGAACACTATTCACATGCTAACTTAAAAGTTCGAAAGAGTAATTTTTTATTACAAAACGAAGATTGGAATAGATATCAACTTAGATGGCAAAAATTAATACCACAAAACTCAGAGCTGATTTTACATAAATTAGAAAAAATATATGTAGATCCATTTAAAACCTACACAAAATTTCCAATAATGGAAAGGTTAAAAATACAATTCAAAAAAAATTTGAGAAGTATAAAAAAATATTAAAGTCCCCTTTGAAATAATTTATGAAAAAAATCTTAGCATTTTTAGGAATTAATATAAATTTTGGTATTTCGAATCTAAAAGGCCTATATTGGTATATTTCTGATTATAGAAATTTTAAAAATCAGAATAAAATAAATTCAGATTTTCCCATTTCAAAATTATTTCCAATTATCCATGATAAGTTTGAAAGTAGTGGAATACTCTCTGGACATTATTTTCACCAAGATTTATATATCGCACAAGAGATATTTAACAACAACCCAGTTAAACATGTTGATATTGGATCTAGAACAGATGGCTTTGTTGCACATGTTGCTTCTTACAGAGAAATAGAGGTTTTTGATATAAGGCCTTTAGCATCTACTGTAACCAATATTAAATTTATACAATCTGACTTTACTAATATCGATTCAAGCTTAGAAAATTATACAGATTCAATATCATGTTTACATGCTATTGAGCACTTTGGTTTAGGAAGATATAATGATACAATTGATAAAGACGGCCATCTAAAAGGTTTAAGCGCAATATATAATACACTAAAAAAAGGTGGATTATTTTATTTCTCAACTCCTATAGGTATGCAAAGGATTGAATTTAATGCACATAGAGTTTTTGGAATAAAATACTTACTTAATTTATTTGAGAATAAATATGAAATACTATCTTTTAGCTTTGTTGATGACAATGGCGATTTTTACAAAAATGTCGAACTTACAAAAAGCTTGATTGACAATAGTTTAAATTGTAATTATGGATGTGGAATATTTATTTTAAAAAAGTTATAATGTTAACTCCTTTTAGGAAAATATATAGACTATTATTAAAAAAAAATCATGTCGAATCTTTTGATAAGATAATATCCACTAAAAGTGTTAGTGAATTAATCGATACATTGAACTCAAGCAAACAGTTAAATTCTGAGCCTCCAATTGAAATAAAAGAAATTCTAAACCATTATGAATTAAAATATGCAAATAATGATTTAAAAATATTGATTCATTTACCATCTCAATTATTATCACCAGGAGGCTATTCAGTTTTTATAAATATTTTTGAAACATTGACCTTCATGGGGGTAAGAGCGGAATTGCTTAAATGGGAAGATGAAGTTGAAAAAAAGTTTACAGAATTTAATCCTAACATATTTTTAACAAGTGATGATAAAAATTATATAGAAAGAATTAATTGGAAATTTATTAAAAACTATAAAAAAGATAACAAAATTAAAATAGGACTTACTGCATCAATTGAAGAATATGGAAATACCCCGCTTAGCAATAGAATTTCTTGGGCTTTAGATAATGAAATTGATTTTTATTATAGTTTTAGAGCTAAGGAATACACCGATAATAGAAAGGAGTATCAACCATTTTTTAAAAATGGGTTTAAAATTTGCAATATTGAGTTTGGTGTTAATTTATTAAAATTTTACCCTGTTCCTAATTCAAATAAAAATCTAGACTATATTTTTTTTGGATCTACAAATTTTGCAAAACAAAAAAGATATTTTGATTTTTTCATGCCTATTTTAAAATCAAAATATATTGGTCTAATTTTGGGGCCAGGATGGCCTTGGGCAAAGTTTGATATTCCATTAGAATATCAGAAATATTTTTATTCAAATTCAAAAATTGCTTTAAACTTACATTTGACAGAACAAATTGAATGGCCTTGTGAATTAAATGAGCGAACTTATATTTTAGCAGCTTGTAAAGTTCCACAGTTGTTAGATAATCCAGCATTGTTAAAATATCGATTCAACGAAGAAGCATTTTTTAGTGCATCAAATCCTAAAAATTATCTAAAATTAATGCATTTTATGATGCATAATCCTAATGAAGTTAAATTTAGAACCGAAAGAATGTACCAAGAAGTTTTATCAAAACATACTACTTTTCATCGCATGGAAAATTTTATTTCATTTTTAAATAAATTAAATGTTAAATAAAATTAAATTTATATATAGATATTTTCTATCATTATATCGAGAAATAAACTATCCTAAGTATTTAAACTTTGGTCCTTTTAAACTTAAGTTCAGATTTTCTAAACTTAATAAAGGCATGAAAGAATATCTTTCTCAGCATTATCAAACGTATGAATATGGAGAAAGGTTTTTTTCAGAAAAATTATTATTAAAAGGAGATAAAGTTATTGAAGCTGGAACCTCTATTGGAATATTAACTGGAGTTATTTCTAATATAATTGGAAGTGATGGAAAATTAATAACTATTGAACCAGATATCAATTTAATAAAAATTGCAGAATCAAATAATATATTACATAAAAATATAATATTCCTTAACGGAATGTTAATCACCGATTCAAAATCAAACATTGAATTCCAGCCAGATGGTTGGTTAGGAGGAAAGGTTGTTGATGTAAATAATAAAAATAACAATAATGTTAAATCTATTCCCATTATATATTTAAAGGATTTAATTACAAATCATACTCCTAATGCGCTTGTATTAGATATAGAAGGAGAAGAATTAGGATTAATTAATACTAAAATACCGTGTTGTATTAAAAAGATAATAATTGAATTACATCCAAATATTTATGGAGAATCATCTTGTTATCAAATTCAAGAATATTTAATAAATCAAAAATTTGACTTTCAAGGCAAACATGAAAATATCTATTCTTATTTAAGATCTATATGATTATAGTTAAATTAATGGGAGGATTAGGTAATCAAATGTTTCAATATGCAGCAGCTAAAAGCATTGCTTTGAAGAATGAAACAGATTTATTTATAGACACAAGTTTTTTAGAAGATAAATCTGAAAGAGATAATTTTACTTATAGAAATTATGAACTGAATTTGTTTCAATTAAATGACCTTATAGTCGATAAAAATCAACTACAAATTTTTTTAAAAAAAGTAAAAATATTTGATAACCTGAAATTAAATCGGTTAAATCAATGCTTTTTTAAAAATAAAATACCGTTTCATAAAATTATAAGAGAGGATAATTTAACACAAAATAGTGATGTATTCAATTTGATATCAAATAATACCTTACTTGAGGGTTATTGGCAATCTGAAATTTATTTTTATGAACATAAAAAAATTATTAGAGAATTATTCAAATTTAGAAATAGTATCGAAGACACAGATTTATATCATGAAATTATAAAAAATAACTCAGTAAGTGTTCATGTTAGAAGAGGAGATTATGCAAACAATGAAGTAATTAATAGTGTTCATGGACTTTGTACTTTAGAATATTATATTCAAGCTTTTCAAATAATATCCTCCAAAATCCCCAATCCTGTTTTTTATATTTTTTCTGATGACATGGATTGGACGAAAAATTCTTTAAATATTCTAAATAAAAATTATAATATAATATATATTGATAAACATAAATCAAACCCATCTGAAGATATGAGGTTTATGAGTTATTGTAATCATAATATTATAGCCAATAGTTCATTTAGTTGGTGGGGGGCTTGGTTGAATAATAATTCTAAAAAAATAGTAATCTCACCATCAGTATGGACAAAGAATAATTCTTCAAACCCATTTTTAATCCCTAAATCTTGGATTAAGATCTGAATGAGTATAGCAGTGATAATGCCAGCTTATAATGCTGCAAAATTTATTAAAGAATCAATAGAAAGTGTAATTAATCAGACTTATCAAAAATGGGAGCTTTTAATAGTAGATGATGGTAGTACTGATGATACTAGAATAATTGTTTCAAAATATTTACATGATAAAAGAATTAAATACATTTTTCAAAATAATAATGGACAAGCAAGTGCAAGAAATAATGGTATTAAAAATACCAATGCAGAATATATAGCATTTTTAGATTCAGATGATAAATGGGAAAGTGATAAACTTTCCAAACAAATGCTATATTTTGAAAATAATAATAATATTGATTTAGTTTTTGGCCCTAGTTACATTATTAACTCAAAAGGAGAAAGACTAAATTCAAAAATGAGCCCAGAAAATGGAATACATTCAGGTAAACCACTTATAAATAAATTAATATTAGGCACATTCTTTATTCCAATATTAACAGTAATGGTTAAAAAAAATGTATTAATAAAATCCGCCTTATTTAATGAAACAGAAAAAATTAAAAATGCTGAAGATTTTGATCTGTGGTTGAGAATTGCGGATAAAGGATACATAATGATGTGTATATCGGAAACATTAAGTAATTACAGAATTCATGAAAACCAATCAACCAGTTTAGATACTGCGGCTACATTTCAAGTTATTGAATCTTTATTGTTGTTCAAGAGAAAAAATTCAAAATATTCAAACATTATTAAAATTTCAATTTTTAATAAATTAATTGTTTTTCATAAAAAATTCGGAAATATCATATATTCAAAATATATAATTTTGAATATATTAAATAGAACCGATTATTTATTTTCACCCATTAATTATATAATTACAGTTTTGATTAATTCATTATTTATTCAATACCTGAGATTTAGAATAAAATTAATAAATTTAAAGAATATCATTGCGTAGTTTAGTTTTCACAGACATGTCTAGTACGGGAGGGACTGGCACATTTATAAAATGCTTGCTTTCAATTCATTTCCAAAGTAAAATAAATACAACTTTATGTTGTGATGTATTTGATATGAATGAAAGCATGCAAAAATCTATTTTAGAAAATAATACAGAATTAATCAAATTAAATAAACGATCAAAACTCTTTAATAAAAGTTATTTTTCTTTATTTTTTGAATGGTTTTTTTATGTTCCTATTATCAAGAAAAATAAACCAGATCTAGTAATTATAAGTACTGCTAATCCTGGCTGGTGTTTTTCTTTCTTCTTTTTAAAAGTGCCATGTATTTATATATTACATATTCCAGTTCAGCAAACAACTTTTAAAAACAAACTGATGTTTTTAATTCCTAAATATTTATCAAATAATAGTAAAATATTCTATTCTGTATCAAATTATGTTAAAAATAGTATAATTAACAACTGGGGTGTTGATGAAAAATTAATACACACAATTTATAATTCATATAAAATATATCCAAAAATTAATTCAAATATAACTAATAAAAAAGAAAAGAAAATTGTTCTTACATTAGGTCATGTAGTTGATTATAAAAATCCAATTTTATGGATTGAAATAGCAGAAAAAGTTACCAAACTAAATAAAGAAGTGGAATTTTATTGGCTTGGGCAAGGTGATTTATTAACACAATGCCAAGAACAAACTAAAAATAATAATAGAATACATTTTTTGGGTTATATTGAAAATGTTGAAGAATATTATAATCAAGCCTACATATACATACAACCAAGCTTAAAAGAAAGTTTAGGAATGAGTGTTATAGATGCAATGCACTTTTCACTTCCTTGTATAGTATCAGATGAGGAAGGATTGCCAGAAACTATAGAAGATAGTGTATCTGGTTTTGTAATTAAGTCAAAAACCTTAAGTGCTTATGTTGAAAAAATTCAGATATTATTAGAAGATTCATTATTTAGAAATAAAATGGGACTAGAAGCAAAAATTCGATCTGATAATTTATTTAATCCAAATACACAGAAAATAAAAATTCTTCATTTATATGAATCAATGTTTAAATGTTAAATAATTTTACTACCAAGATTAATAATTTTATATATAAATTATTAATGCCCCCCTTCTTTTTGTTATTTGATAATCTTTTTTTATTTAAAAAAAATACATATGAAAAAAAAGGAGTACTAATTGTAAGGTTGGATGCAATTGGTGATTTTATAATATGGACTAATGTTGCTTCAGAGTATAAATTATCATATCCAAATGAGAAAGTTATTTTAATCGCTAATAAATATTGGTCACAATTAGCTAATAAATTTCCATACTTTGATGAAGTAATTGAAGTTGACGTTAAAAAATTTACGAATAGTCTACTATATAGAAAAAAAGTATTAAAAAATGTATTTGGTTTAAATGTAAAAATAGCCATTCAACCTACTTTTTCTAGATTATCTATAACTGGAGACTCCATTATTAGAGCTTCTAAAGCTTTAGAGAGAATAGCACCTAGTGGAGATTGTAGCAACACATTTCCAATTTATAAGAAAATATTTGATAATTTTTATACTAAAATTGTAAATATAAATTTAGTTCAAAATAAGTCAGAATTTGAACGAAATATTAAATTTCTTCAAGACACAACATCCAAAAACTTTAATACTAGATTTCAATATATACCATTTTTAGGTAAAATAAAAAATGAATTGTTGATAAAAGATGATTATATCATAATTTTTCCTGGAGCTTCTACTATTGGCAAACAATGGTCTGCTGAAAATTTTATAGAATTAATAAAGAAAATTTTAAGTGAATACAACATTAAAATATTTTTATGTGGAAGTGATTCAGAATTTAAAAAATGTCAATATATTTTAGACAATATCAACTCTGGTAAAGTTTATAATTTTGCAGGTAAAACTAATTTATGGGAATTTGTAGAATTTGTAAGAAATAGCAAATTTTTAATTAGTAATGATACATCAGCATCTCATATCGCACCACTAGTTAACATTCCTTCAATTTGTATTTTAGGTGGTGGGCATTTTGGCAGATTTCATCCTTATCCGATAAATATCACAGAAAATCCACCAGTAATAGTAAATCATTTTATGTCATGTTATTCATGTAATTGGCAATGTAAAATATCAAAAGATCTAAATAGTTCATGGCCTTGCATTGCTAATATAAAAGTTGATTTAGTTTTTAATTGTATCTCTAAATTAAATTCATGAATGTTCCAGTTTTATTTTTAGCTTTTAACAGACCAGATGTTACAATGAAGGTTTTTGAACAAATAAGGTTTGTACGCCCTAAAAAATTATATTTTGCTGTTGACGGACCACGTTTAGAGCATAATAATGATGTTTTATTATGTGAGCAAGTAAGAAATATTATAAATTTAGTTGATTGGGATTGTAATTTATATACATTATTTAGAGATAAGAATTTAGGATGTAAAATTGCAGTTTCTAATTCGATTAATTGGTTTTTTGAGTCAGAGGAACATGGTATTATTTTAGAAGATGATTGTTTACCAGATCCAACTTTTTTTAAATATTGCGAAACTTTGTTAAATAAGTACAAGAATGATAATGATATTTTGTTGATTTCAGGAACAAATTTTGCGAATGTAAATTCAATCAGTAGTTCATATTATTATACCAAATATCCAAGAATTTGGGGTTGGGCTACCTGGAAAAGAGTTTGGAAAGATTATGACGTTAATATCCATAATTTCGATTACAAGGATTTCGCTAAAAAATATAAGAAATATTTTAGTTCAAGAAATGAACTGTTGCATTGGTTGAGAAATTTTGAGAAAGTAAAAAATGGGAAAATAGATACATGGGATATTCAACTATCATTTTTGGCTTTCACAAAAAATAAAATTTCAATTTGTCCAACGTCAAATTTAATTTCAAATATTGGTTTTAGAAAAGATGCAACACATACAACTAATGAAAATTCTTTTGCCGAACTCTTGACATACCCAATGACCTTCCCAATGATTTCTCCAATTAGTAAAGAAATTAATTATACAGCAGAAAACTCATGTAATGTAAAAGAAGGTATCAAAGTTTCCTTTTTTCGTTTTTTACTTAAAGAATTAAAAAGATTTATATTAGAAAAAGAACATTTTTTATTTAAATCTTAAAGAACAATGATTGATCAAAAAATTATTTCAGTAGTAACAGTCGTTTTTAATGGCGCCAGTCAGATAGAAAAAACAATTCAAAGCATTATAAATCAAAAATATAAAAAAATACAATATATTATTATAGATGGAGGATCTACCGATAAAACAATAGAGATAATTGAAAAGTACAAAGATAAGATTGATGTATTCATATCAGAATCAGATAATGGAATATATGACGCTATGAACAAAGCACTTCCTTTTTGTAAAGGAGATTGGATTAATTATATGAATGTAGGCGATACATTTTTTTCTAACAATACTCTTGAAAGTTTATTTAGAAATAATATTTTTAAATCAGATATAATATATGGAAACCATCAAGTTATTTATCCCAAATTATTAATAAATAAATATCCTAATGCTTTAAAAAATATTTGGAAAGGTATGCCAATGCAGCATCAAAGTATATTTATTCATAGAAGTGTTTTTGATAATAAAACCTTTAACACATATTATAAATACGCTGCTGATTATGATCTAATTTATTATTGTTTTAATTCTTGTTATAAATTTCAATACGTTAATGAAATTATAAGTCAAGTTTCGGCAAACGGTTTTAGCGAGTCCAATAGTATTTCTACTTATCTTGAATTTAAAAATATTTCATTGAAATACGATAAAAATATATCTCATAAAATATATTTTTATTTGTTGATACCATATAGAAAATTTGTTTTATTTGTGAAAAAGCGATTAAAATTAAATAATCTATTATTTAAATTAAGATATTAAGGATATGAAAATTGATAATCCCTTAAATATTGTAATTCATCCTCAAAATTTTAAATATTGGCTATTAATTGTTTTTTGTTTTTTCCCATTTTTAAATTTGTTACGATTAGGTTCTGATACACAACCAAATGCCTTAATCGTTGCGTCATTAATATTCTTATATAATTTTAAAAAGAAAATACCAACATATTATTTACTAACTGCTTTAATATTCTTAACTGCAATTATAATGTTTTTAAGTTCTCAATTAGTAATGAGTTCTTTATTAAGTTTTTCAAATTATGTCTCAATCTTGATAGTTCCTTTAGCAGTATACTTCACATTAAAACATTTTAAAGGTTTAAATTTTCATTTTTTCAAAATTATAGTTTATACTTGGTTATTTGTAGGCTTAATTCAACGTTTTATATCAAGTACTTTTTTAAACTTTTTATTATCAAGAAATTCAGGAATTGTTTTAGAAAACCAATTTAACGGGAGAGGAGTTGTGGGTTTGTCTCCAGAACCAACATATTATGGCACTACAGTCCTTTTATTTATAATTATTTATTTTTTAAATTTTTACAATCAAAAAGATTATAAAGTTATTTTTGCAATGTTTGTTCAATTGTTTTATTTATCAAAATCAAGTACTTCAATAATAGTATTATTTTTTTGTTTAGTCATGCTGTTTATAATTTTCTTATTCAAGTCAAAAATTAAAACCCTACTATTAATATTCATTAGTTCTATTATTACTATTTTCTCTATATTTCTATTTGCACCACTATTCAATAGTACTAGAATTTATAATATATTCAATGTTTTTATAACTAATCCTCAACTTATTTTTTTAGATCAAAGTATAAGTGAGCGATTCAATGCAGTATATTTCACCATTGGAAGTTTATTTGAAAATTTCGGATTACCTAAAGGTTTCAATACTTATCAAAAGTATATTTTTGAAAAAAGTTTAATTCCCGACTATAATATTTATTTCATAAATTATAATTTTGAAAATTATTCAAGAATACTTAGTGGTTATGGAATGGCTATATATGAACTAGGTTTTTTTGGATTATTGATACCAGTATTAATATTTTTTTCGATAAAAAGTATATTAAATCAAAGAAACATACTTTTTGCTTTCATACTTTTCAATTTAATATTATTTACTGCAATGTCCCTAAACAACGCACTAATTTTATTTATAATAGGTAATATGATCTATTTGAGTAAAGCTGATGTCAATTTTCAAAAAAAAATTATCAATGGTATTAATTGACGCTTTATATATTAATAATGGTGGAGGTAAAATATTATTAGATTATTTAATCTCTCAAATTAATAATACTAATATAAATGTTTATTATCTACTTGATGCTAGAATCCAAAATAAGCATTGTAAAGTAGTAAATGGTACTTTTGAATATGTTACATCTAATTGGACTGTAAGAAAAAAATATTATTTATCAAATAAAATAAAATTCAATAAGGTTTTATGTTTCGCTAATCTTCCACCTAATATAAAATTAGATATTCCTGTTTATACTTATTTTCATCAACCACTTTTTTTAAAAATTGAATCTAGTTTACCATTTATAAAGAAAGCAATTTTATGGATAAAAACAAAAGTATTATTTTCTGTCGTAAATAATACAGATAAATGGATTGTACAATCTGCTTTAATCCAATCTGAATTATCAGAGAAATATATGATTAAAAAAGAAAATATATACATCTTACCTTTTTATCCTCCTATTAACATATCAAAAACAATAAACCAAAGAGAGCACATTTTTTTATATGTAAGTAATGGCGAGCCTCATAAAAATCACAAAAGATTATTACAGGCTTTTGTTTTATTTTTTGATAAGTTAAAATGCGGAGAATTACATCTTACAATTGAAAACACATACATTGATTTAGTAAATGACATTAATAAATTAAAAGAACAAGGTTATCCAATAATTAATCACGGTTTTTTGTCTCGTGAAAACCTATCACTTTTATATGCCAAATCTTTATTTTTCATTTTCCCATCTTTAACTGAAAGTTTTGGCTTAGGTATAATTGAAGCATTAGAAAGTGGCTGTATAATTTTAGGTGCAGATCGACCATATATGCATGCAATTTGTAAACCTAGTATTTCATTTAATCCAGAATCAATTGAAGACATGAGCAATGCGATGAAAAATGCTTTAAACAAACAATTTGATATATCTGAGCAATACGCTCACAATAAAATAAATGATTTAATAAATTTAATAAAATGAATGGAAAAATATTATTAATTACAGGAGGTACGGGGTCATTTGGTAGTGCAGTTTTAAATAGATTCCTTAATTCTGAAAATTTTTCAGAATTAAGGATTTTCAGTAGGGACGAAAAAAAGCAAGATGATTTAAGAAAGAGAATTAATAATAATAAAGTTAAATTTTATATCGGAGATGTGCGAGATCGTGATAGTTTAATTCCAGCAATTAATGGGACTGATTATATTTTTCATGCCGCAGCTTTAAAGCAAGTTCCTTCTTGTGAATTTTTTCCATTAGAAGCTGTTAAAACAAATATTATTGGGACTGATAATGTTTTAACTGTAGCACAAGATTTTGATGTAAAAAAAGTAGTAGTGTTAAGTACTGACAAAGCTGCTTATCCTATTAACGCCATGGGTATGTCAAAGGCATTAATGGAAAAAGTAATGGTTGCAAAATCAAGAATATTGGATTCTAAAAAGACTATATTTTGTGGCACTAGATATGGCAATGTTATGGCTTCAAGAGGTTCGGTAATTCCTTTATTTATTGACCAAATCAAAGAAAATAAGTCGTTGACTCTAACGGATCCCAGCATGACTCGCTTTATGATGACATTAGAAGATGCAGTAGATTTAGTCCTTTATGCTTTTGAGCACGCTAATCAAGGAGATTTATTTGTGCAAAAAGCCCCATCTGCAACTGTTGGTACTTTAGCACAGGCTTTAATTGAATTATACAAATCTACAAGTGAAATAAAAATAATCGGCACCAGACATGGTGAAAAATTGTATGAAACACTGGTTAATAGAGAAGATATGATTAAAGCTGAAGACCTTGGTGATTATTATAGAATTCCAGCAGATAATAGGGATTTAAACTATGAACAGTATTTTTCAGAGGGTATTCCAGATATTGCAAATTTGAATGAGTACCACTCTCACAATACTTCCATATTAGATGTAGAAGGAATGAAAAAATTATTATTAAAACTTCCAATTCTTAGAAGAGATATACTTGGTGAAGTTGATGCCATCCAATATCCGTATTAATAATGATTAAAGTTGGCGTAACAGGTTCAAATGGTTTTATAGGTTGGCATTTATGCCGATTTTTAGAACTGCATAATAATAAATTTGAATTAATAGAATTTAAAAGAGATTGGTTTAATAATATCATTAAACTCGATTTATTTGTATCAAATTGTGATATTATTGTTCATTTAGCAGGGCTTAATCGCCATTGTGAAGAAAGTGCTATTTATGACACAAATGTAGGTTTGGCAGTTAATTTAATTGAATCTTTTAAAAGAATAGGGTTTAAGGGTCAAGTTATATTTTCTTCTTCAATTCAAGAGGAGAGGAATAACACATTTGGTAATTCAAAAAAAGTTGCCAGACAATTATTTGCAAATTGGGCTGACCAGTCTAATGCGACTTTTCATGGACTAATAATACCAAATGTATTTGGTGCTTTTGGTGTACCATATTTTAATTCAGTTATATCAACTTTCTGTCATCAGTTAGTTAATAACGAATCTCCGAAAATTGAAACTGATGCAACACTTAATCTTATTTATATAAATGATCTTGTAAAAAGTATTATTGATTTATTTAACATTGAAACTAATAACAATCTTACTATAGCGCATTCAGACTCATATAAGGTTTCTGAAATTCTTGAGTTATTAATTAGATATAAAGAAAAGTATTTTGAAAATGGACAAATTCCTATTTTCAATAATCAGTTCGAAATAAATCTTTTTAATACTTTCAGGTCATATTTTAATTTGAATTCTCATTTCCCAATAAAGTATAAAAAAAATATTGACGAAAGAGGAAATTTTGTTGAGATCATAAGATTAGAAAGTGGAGGTCAGGTGTCATTTTCTACTACAAAAAGTGAAAACACTAGAGGGAATCATTTTCATACACGAAAAATTGAAAGGTTTTCTGTTGTTAAAGGCAAGGCATTGATTCAATTAAGAAAGATAGGCACCAGAAAAGTATTTAATTATTATTTATCAGGCGATGAACCAGCATATGTAGATATGCCAATTTGGCACACTCACAATATTAAAAATATTGGAGAAGAAGAATTATATACAATGTTTTGGATTAATGAGTTTTATGATGAAGATGATCCAGACACTTACTTTGAAATAGTATAAAAAGATAAACAATGAATCAGCACATAAAAGTAATGACTGTAGTAGGCACTAGACCTGAAATTATCAGATTAGCAAGAGTAATGAGTGCCTTAGATAATTCAAAAGCAATTGAGCATATAATTGTACATACTGGACAAAACTATGATTATGAATTAAATCAAATATTTTTTGATGATTTACAAATCCGAAAGCCTGACTATTTTTTAAATGCGGCTGGAACAACTGCTACTGAAACAATTGGGAAAATTCTAATAAATATTGAACCTTTATTAGAAGAAGTAAAGCCAGATGCCTTTTTAGTTTTAGGTGATACAAATAGTTGTTTGTGCGCAATTCCAGCAAAAAAAAGGCATATACCTATTTTTCACATGGAAGCGGGTAATAGGTGTTTTGATCAACGTGTTCCAGAAGAAACCAATCGTAAAATTGTTGACCATATTTCGGATATTAATTTGACATATAGCGATATTGCAAGAGAGTACCTTTTACGTGAAGGATTGCCAGCAGATAGAATAATCAAGACAGGCTCTCCTATGTTTGAGGTTTTAAGTCACTATTTGGAGTCTATAAAAAACTCTGATGTTTTAAGCAGATTAAAGCTTGAAGAATATAAATATTTTGTAGTGTCTGCCCATAGAGAAGAAAATATTAATAACGATACTAATTTTATTGGTCTTATATCTAGCTTAAATTTGATTGCCGATAAATATAATCATCCAATTATAGTAAGTACGCATCCCAGAACAAGAAAAATGATAGATAAAAAAGGGATTAAATTAAATAAGAAAATTCTGCTTTTAAATCCATTAGGATTTAATGATTACAATGCATTGCAATTACATTCCAAAGCAGTTTTATCTGATAGTGGAACAATTTCTGAGGAATCTTCAATTTTGAATTTCCCTGCATTAAATATTAGACAAGCACACGAGCGACCTGAAGCGATGGAAGAAGCTTCTGTAATGATGGTTGGACTAAATCCTGAGAGAATTTTACAAGGGTTAATTCAGCTTGAATCACAAAAAAGTGGAGATGAAAGATCATTCAGAAAAGTGGCAGATTACTCAATGCCAAATGTTTCAGATAAAGTGGTTAGAATAATCATTAGTTATGTAGATTATATTAAAAGGACTGTTTGGGGCGAATGACCAGAAAAAAGATTTTAATTCACTCCATTGTATTTAGTCCGGATGGAGTTTCCACCGCTTATTTATATAATGATATAGCATTAGGTTTTAAAAATGCCGGATATGAGGTTGTAGTATTAACAACTACCCCCCATTATAATTTAATTACAAATGCTTTAAATAAGCAACCATTAATCAGAAAATTATTAGGAATTTACTATGAAAGTGATTTTAACGGAATACGAGTAATACATGTTCCTCTGAAAAAATATAAAAGTACCATCATCAGAATCTTGTCTTTTATATACTGGCATTTTTTATCGCTGATAATAGGTTCTTCAATAAAAAATTTAGACTTTGTATTAAGTCCTTCACCTCCTTTGAGTATCGGCCTTGTTTCGATCTTAATTGCGAAAAAAAATAGAGCTAAGTTTATTTATAATGTTCAAGAAATATATCCAGACTTATTAATTAAAAATGGAGCACTAAAATCAGGTATAATAATAAAGTCACTAAAGTGGTTAGAAAAATATGTTTATAATCATGCGTCTGTGGTAATTACGATCGATCAAAAATTCTATGATCAGATTGTTGATAGATTTAATGAAAAAGCTAAGCTAAAAATTGTACCTAATTTTGTAGATACAGAATTGTACAAGCCAATATCCAAAGATGTAGAATTCTCTAACCTATTTAAAAAAGATCCACAAAAAATTCGATTATTATATGCAGGAAACATTGGATATTATCAAGATTGGGATCCTGTATTATTTGCTGCTAAAAAGCTTTTAGATACAAATGTTGAATTTTGGATTATAGGTGAAGGTGTAAAAAAAGATTATTTAATAAAGGAAGTAGAAAAACACCATCTTACTAATATTAAAATATTGCCATATCAAGATAGAGAATTAATGCCTTTGATTAATTCATTTGCTGATATTCATTTTATCTCTATCAATAAAGAGATGGAGCAAGAGGGTTTCCCTTCAAAAGTTTATACTATAATGGCTAGTTCAAAACCAATGATTGTTATTACTGGGGAGAACACGCCTCTATACAATTTCTTAAAACCTTTGAATTGCTCTATACTGATTTTAAATAACCGAAATGAAGAATTTGTAAGTGCAATAAATGAATTGGCAAATAATCAAACAAAAAAACAAGAATTAGCCCAAAATGGCTATAATACAATACAACAATACTATACTAAAGAGAAAGTTGTAAATCAGTATTTAAAATTATTTGAAATTTTATTGTGAAAAGTATATTTATTACTGGATCAACTGGATTTGTTGGAGAAAATATTTTAAAATATTTTAATTCAAAATTTAAATTTTATAGATTTTCAAAGAATCAACAAATTAAAATTAATCATGATGTAGTACTGCACCTTGCAGGTAAGGCACATGATCTTAAAAATAATTCAAACATAGAGGAGTACTATAATTCAAATACTGAGCTTACAAAAAATATTTTTGATGCATTTCTTGAGTCTGATGCAAAAGTTTTTATAACATTAAGTTCAGTAAAAGCAGTAGCTGATGCTTTGGACTGCATATTGACTGAAGAGTATGTTCCTAATCCGAAAACACATTATGGGAGAAGTAAATTACTTGCGGAGCAATATATTTTAAGCATAAATATTCCTGAAGGTAAAAGAGTGTATATATTAAGACCCTGTATGATACATGGGCCTGGAAATAAAGGCAATTTAAATTTATTATATAAAATTATTAGCAAGGGTTTTCCTTGGCCACTCGGCGCTTATAGTAATAAAAGATCTTTCTGTAGTATAGATAACCTTTGTTTTATTATTAATGAATTAACTGAGAATGATCAAATTCCATCAGGTATATACAATGTAACAGATGATAATCCTATTTCAACAAACGATATTATTAAAATTATTTCTAAAGTACTAAATAAAAAACTTAGAATTTTATATATACCGAAAAGTATTGTATTATTTTTAGCTCACTTAGGTGATTTATTTAAATTACCCTTTAATACAGAAAGACTTATGAAACTAACCGAAAATTATATCGTTAGTAATGAAAAAATAAAAAAAGCTATTAATAAGCAACTTCCAATTTCAGCACAAAATGGTTTATTTAAAACAATAAATAATTTTAAATACAATTAATCTTGTTTAAAATTTATCAATGAAAATAGCAGTAGTAGGCACTGGATAT
>CAZBJP010000005.1:44383-55699 GCA_964492205.1 uncultured Sediminibacterium sp. | reverse complement strand
CTCAATAATTCTAGTTCATATTCTTTCCATCCCAATACTGCTTTCTCTACTAAAACTTCGTGCATTGGTGATGCTTTCAGTCCTTTTTCTAATGCTGCGTCTAATTCACTAGCATCATGTACAAATCCTCCACCTGTTCCACCCAGTGTAAATGAAGGACGAATTACTAATGGGAACCCTATGATTTGTGCAAATTCTTTTCCTTCTAAAAAACTATTTGCTACTCTACTTGGTGCAACGGCCATGCCTATCTTCACCATCAACTGTCTAAATAATTCTCTGTCTTCTGCTGTATTGATTGCGGCTACATCTACGCCAATCATTCTACAATTATACTGCTCCCATATTCCTAACTCATCTGCTTCCTTACACAAGTTCAAGGCAGTTTGTCCACCCATAGTTGGCAGCACCGCATCAATTTGATTTTCTTTTAATATTTGCTCAATACTTTCGATGGTCAATGGCAACAAATAAACTTTATCTGCCATCATTGGGTCTGTCATGATGGTCGCTGGATTGCTATTGATTAAAATCACTTTGATACCTTCTTCTCTCAACGATCGAGCAGCTTGTGACCCTGAATAGTCAAATTCGCAGGCTTGACCAATGATAATCGGTCCTGAACCTACTATTAATACGGATTTGATGGATGTGTCTCTAGGCATGTATACAAAAATATAAATTGCGCAAACCTACAAATTTTTGGCCGCATTCACTCTATATTGAGCTAAACAATTTTCTCCCTTTTAATTCGTATCTTCACCACAATACAAAATGTTATGGCAGTTATTAAAGAAGGGGCTAAAGCACCTGCCTTCAAAGGCGTTGATCAAAACGGCAAAACGGTCTCCATTGCCGATTTTAAGGTTCAAAAATTGGTGTTATATTTTTACCCAAAAGATGATACACCAGGTTGTACTGCTCAGGCTTGTAATTTGCGTGATAATTATAAGAAATTGATAAAGAAGGGGATAGCAATCCTAGGGGTAAGTGTGGATTCAGTGGCCTCCCATGTCAAGTTCATTGACAAATATGATCTACCATTTTCATTGATCGCAGATGAAGACAAGAAAATAGTGGATAAATACAATCTTTGGGGTCAAAAGAAGTTCATGGGCAAGACCTATATGGGTACCACTAGAACTACGTTTTTAATTGATGAAGCAGGAATGGTCCAACATATTATAGAAAAACCAGATACAAAAGACCATACTGCCGAGATTTTAGCGATTTCTGGTTGGTAGTGGTCATGGTAATTTGATACCTTTGAACACATGACGATGTCTGTTTTTTCAAACCTCTATTTTTCTATTGTTGTATTGGCAATGATTGCCTTTGTAGATGTATTGGTGAAATTCAAAAATGCGCTGGATCTTAAATTCTTCTTTTTATTACTTCCTTTTTCTATAGGGGTAATAGCTTTGATCAATTCTTTGGCTGTAATTAAATTTGTTTACTTTATTGCCTTTTTCAGAGTGGCATTAGCTGTATCCATTTTGAATATTTTTTCCATATTATATTTTCCTAAATTTAAGAAATGGAGTTTGTATTTTTCTATTTTAATGTTTTCGATTGCATTATTTCTTATGTTGGTGAATAAAGATTTACTTCCACATAACACAATACTGGACAAGTTTAGATATGTTTCAATTGATAAAAATTTGAATGTAAACATTCCTCCAATTATTAGATTAATTCGATTTTCATTGTTAATATCAGTCGCAATTCACTTGTTTTATTTCTGGTATGTCATTTACAGTAAATTAAATTTGAATAATATTTATTATGAAAAAATAAAAAACTGGACAACGCTCATTTTTATTTTGAGTATTGTTGTTATTTCTGCCAATATTGCAATTGCTTTCACAGCTGATCGTCCATTCTGGGTTAATAGTTTAACCGTCTTTATTTGCTTTTATCTCTTGTTATTGGTTTTAAAACGTCCCTCTTTTTTAAATACTTCTGCCAAAAAAATTGCTTTTGGGCACAAGTTCAATTTGGAACAGGAGGCAGAAATAGAAGAAGTGGCATTTTTAAATTTGTTTCAAGAGCAGAAATATTATACTAAAAAGGACGCTTCTTTGGAGGGTCTGGCTAATTTACTCAAAGTAAGTACCCAAAATCTATCCCTTTTTATTCAAAAAAAATATGCCATGTCCTTTAGTGACTTGGTGAATAAGAATAGGGTAAACTATTTTTTTGAAATTGTACAGAACCCGGCTTATCATAATTATACCATTGACGCCCTAGCCAGGGAAGTTGGATTTAGTTCTAGACAACACCTGAATAAGCCTTTCAAAAAGTTTCATGGGGGTAATCCCTCGGATCTTATTGAACATGCTTTTTCACCTGAATAAGGTCGCTTTTTTGCCAAGATTTTTTTCTAATTATTGGATTTTCGTATCAAAGTTTGTTCATTTCTAGCAAATCTTATTAGCTATTTTTTATAAAATTTATTTTTTTTATATTTTATAATTATATGATAATCAAAGAATCATATTTCTTTACATCGAATTTTCTCAATTTGCTCCCCTTTTTTGGATACCCATACCTCTAGTTCGATATTGTAGACTGTTATCTAACAATCTACTTTTATGAAAAAAAAGAAACTAGACATTTTTAACCTTTTTTACAGTGGTGCCGCTGTGGTTATTTTAATCGGGGTTATTGCTAAATTATTAGAATGGCCAGCCCAAGATTTATTAATTACACTTGGATTAAGTATCGAAGCAGTCGTTTTTGGCGTTTCGGCCATCAAATATGTGGAAGTGGAAGACAAACAAGAAGTTGCCACTGAAGCTACATTAGCTAAAGTAGCTGATGGATTGGGCAATTTGGCTTCTAGTGCATCGGGCTTTGGTGGGAATGGTGCCGGCGATACTTTTGTTAATATTCAAACAGGTATCACAGAGACTTCCACCCCAGTTGCACCAAGTTCTAGTAATAGTCTAAAAGTGGCCTCTACTAGTTACCCTGAAACGAATACTAAGTTGGCAATTGATATTCAAACGCCTAACGCTTCTAATTTGAGTGAAACCAACTTGGAATCTACTAGTAAGTACGTCAACACATCTTATAGTAACAACACAATTGCATCTACTTCTTCGAATGCTTCAAATACATTATGGCAGTTAGAGCAGTTGGATATCTTAAGTCTTTCTAAAGATTTATTTTACCAACCTGAGTGGAATAGATTGTCTACTGAAGAATACAATCATATAAGTAGCTTATTTAAAACTTTATTCAATAAAAAAGTACCTACTAAGGAATCCTTACCTTTCTTGGCTCAGTTCCCAGTTAAGATTCCTATTCCTGAAATTGCTGAATTGGAATTGGTTGGCGCTTCAACTTTAGAAGTACAGGATGTTGAATTGATTTGTAAGGCTTTTGAAATTATTAAAGTGACGAATTTATTTGAACACTTTATTTTAGAGATGGTTGGTCCAGATATTATCATAAGAGCTAAGCAATCTAAAGAAACCATCATTTTTGGTGGTGAAGACGAAGCGGTTTTAGCACATTGTCAAGCCTTCTACAAGAATGAATTAATAGTAAGTCCCAATGTGGATTGTTTAAGATCTATTATCAAATTAAAAGATCAATTCTTAGTTGATTATTTAATTCAGAAAGTGAATATTAAAAATGAAGCTGAATTTATTTCATTATCAGAAGCACTTGCTAGTAAGCAAGATGAAACTAAAAAGAAATTATTTAACAAGTTTAAAAAGATCAAGTACAACGCACAAAATGAAGCAGGCTATGTATACTTGAAGACTTTAACTAAGTTGGCTGCAACTTTTTCAGACCAGTCAATGGCTCAAGATTTGTTGACTTCAATTATAGAAATTCAAGTAAATGAAACGTTAACAATTACAAATGCTGATGTGGTGAACAGCTATGCTGATACCATCTACTTTGGCCCTAAGAACGAGTATAGTGTTGTGTTGAAAGATATTTTCTTAAATGGCGAACTTGATAATTTAGATTACTTCAACAATTTAATTGAAAAATTAGCATCAGATAATGTGGCTAATAAATCTAAATTATTAGAATTATTCAATTTAAAAGAACAAGATTCTAAAAAAGAAATTTTCAATAAGTTGAATTATCATTTGGCCAAAACCAATACAGTTGCTGGTGGTGCACAATTGGCATTTATTTTATTATACAAGCAGTACAGTTAATTTATAAATTCTAGTATATGGCCGAAGGACACGTAGACGTCAAAAGATACCAGATTATAAGTCTTTTGTACATCGTATTTATTTGTTTCTCTGTAATCAATATCAAAATATCGGTATTAGATTCTAATATCTATACTATTAAATCTTTTCAATCCCTTGAAAAAGAGGAATTGAAAAAAGTGGCCATTAGTAATAAGATCATTACAGACAACCTTCCTATTATTAACAAGAGCCCCAAAGCAGTAAGTTATTTAAAAATTAGATCGAGATTAATTAAGAGCTATCAAGTTGTGAATAGTGTAATACAACACGTTGATAGCGAATTTGTAAAGGATAGAACTGATATTTTTAAACAGTTTAATAGTAGAAACCTTGTTGAGAAAATATTAAAAAGTGATAAAGGTGTTATTTTATTAGATAAAGACTTATTTGAATTGTCTGAATTTATAAAAAAATCACCTTTTAAATTAGAGTCTTCTTTAGATGACATTATACCTTTAAAGAGAACTGTGACAACTATTAAAGGTAAAGAAGAGGACTGGCAATATTATTTATTTATGCATAAGCCTACTGCAATCAGCTATATGCAATTGGAGCGTATTAAATTATTGATTACTAAAACGCAGCTCTTATACCAAGAAGCAGCATTAGCTGAAATTGGTTACATGCCAACTTATTTCTCTCAATTTAATCCCAAGTTGTACGTGCTAAAAGCTTCCGTTAAAGAGTATAAGGAAGAAGATATTATTAAGCCAGGTCAGAAAGTAGTAAACATAACCGATGAAGTGTATGATGAACTTTTTAAGAAAATTTTAAACTCCTTGCATACTGAGAATATTTTTGTTGGCTTAAACAATACATTGTTAAGTGACTTTGATTTTATGATGGGCAAAGACTTTGACGTAGATATTTCACCTAAAGTGAATCTAGTGAAAGGAGATAAGAATTATAAAGTTGTTTTTAATAAAACTGGGGAATATTTACTTAGATTTTATGATTTAAGAAATTCGAATAAAAAAGTCCTATTTGAAAAACGTATTATGGTAAATCCCATTCCTGATCCAGTAGTAAGGGTTAAGGGAGATAATTTAAGTAGTTATACAATTAGTGTAAGAGACTTGCTTTCGTCTGAAAGATTGGAGGCCAAATTAGAGATCAATAATTTGAATTTCTTCCCAGGGCGTATTAATAGTTTTAAAGTAATTAGAATCCACAATGGGAAAGAAGAAGAATCTGTTAGTAATTATGGTGAGCTATTTCAATCACCTACACAAAAAGTATTAGGTGCACTAAAAAAGAATGACTTGTTGGTTTTTGACAATGTCAACATCTCTTTAATAGATGGTTCAACAAGAACATCTGCCCCTATTATTTATAAAATCATTGATTAATGAAAAGGATTTTTGGAATATGTTTTTTAGCTTGTTTGTCTTTTAGTACCTCCCAGGCACAAGACACATTGGCGGGCAATTATGATAAATTAACTATTGCAACAGGCAAGCATGTTATTAAAGATGTAGTGACTGTAACTGGCAAATTAGTGGTGGAATCAGGTGCAATGATTGAATTTATTGAACCTGGAGTACTTGTTTGTGAGCGTGGCGTTGAAATGGTGGGTCGAAATCTTGATATTGTTTTATCTGGTAAAAATAAAAAAGAGGGTGTTGGATTAATTATCAAAAATGTGGATGCGAATCCAGTAAATATCAGTAATGTTATTTTTACGGGATTACAATTACCTATCTTTTTTGACTTTGGTTGGAAGCGTGCTAGTGTAAATATCAGTGATAATCAATTTGTTAATAATACGGGTAAGATCTCAGTGATACAAGTTTTAAATCCACCATTTAATTTCAATCAATCCGAAGATTTTGTCAATTTTAGGATTTCGAACAATTTGTTTACTGGGAATAATGCTGCTTTATATTTTGAAGATTTAAAAAGCGATCATGTCAAATTTGAGATTAGTAATAATGCATTTGTAAATAATACGGTGTATGGTTTTAAGAATTACAATATATCAACCAATATAATTTATGGAAGAGTAGATCAATTGTTTTCCAATTATAGTGCTAAATTGACAGGCAACTCTTTTGTGGCGAATTACTTAGTTGATAACTTGAGTGACACAATTGTGCATGTTGCCAATTTTGGTGTATATGGAACAGATAAAACATTTGATTTAACAAATAACTATTGGGGTGCAAATACAAAAGAAATGGTATTTAAGGGCATCTATGATCAGACTTTAAATTACAATTCTCCAAAAGTAACTTTAGAACCATTTTTACCTGCACCTGATGCAAAAGCTCCAGCCCATGTGTTTTCAATTCTGAATGGTGAGACTGATATAGAGATTCCTGATACGATTGTAGTTAAGGAAAGTTTCAAATCTTTTAAACTATTATCTAATAATAAGCTTGATTTCAATAATTTAAAATTAGGATATAGCTTTTTCAAAGATGATAGTACTTTAAAAAGAACAGATACTACTTTAACATTTTCAATTCAAGCAGTAAATGATCTTTCCAATAAAATTACAATTACTAAAATAGCAAATACTGCAAAGAAAATCGGCTTTTATAACTTGTCTGGCATTGTGGACGTGAATGGAAAAGCTACTCCAGAAATAAAAGTTGGTTATGCCAGCTATCTTAAAGACTTGAGACGTAGAAAATTAATTGCGGATTTAATTAAAGAGAAGAAAACAGAAGATAGCTTGAAAACACCACCTAGAGCTATGGATTCTTTGAAAAATATTTTTCAAAAGATCGAAGCGCCGCTTAAAAGCAAAATAGAAGTTGGTTTATTAAGTGGGGGTGCAATTTTTACAGGGACAATTAGCAATAAAAATCTGTTTAGTAATGACATCAACCTATATAATGCACTTCAAGTAAATTATACGATTTATTCTAATCTTAGTGCATCTTTAACTGTAGCAAGTTTTAAATTAAGTAATTCGGATTATTTATCAAATAACAATGACCAAATTGCTAGAGGTATGAAGTTTAGCACATCGATGTTGAGTATCTCCCCCTCTATTCAATATGATTTTGTAGATAATAGATTGTATTCAAAAGCAAGAAGAATTAGACCCTCAGTTGGTTTTGGATTAGATGTAGCAACGTTTAACCCTACCGGCATCTATAAAGGGAAAGAATATAATTTACAAACTTTAGGTACAGGAGGGCAATTTATAGATAGTGCTGGTAAGCCTTATTCTCTAATGGCATTAGGCTATTTCTTCCATTTAAAAGTTAAGTATCAATTATCTAGATTTAATAGTGTAGGTATACATGTTGCATTTCACAAAAGCATGTCTGATTATTTAGACGACGTTGGTCCTGATCCTTATCCAAATGCATTGACATTATTAGAAAAAACAAAGACGGATGCAGCAGCAGCAGTATACTTTTCAAACCCAACAGCTAGGACGGTAACTAAAGGACAATTACGAAATAGTCCAACCAAACCATCGGATGGCTGGGTGAATTTTGGTATTTTCTTTTCTAGAAGATTATTTAAATAGTTAGCAAAACGTATGAAATCAATTTTTACTTTTTATAGATATTCAATTTTAAAATCATTAAGTTTTATTTTACTACTTGGTGTTTTGTTTTCCTGTTCAAAAGAGGTAGTTGTAAATGAGATAGATTTTCAAAGACATCTAGTGGGAGGTACAGGTAGTTTTCAAAATACATTTAAAGTTTGGAAGTTAGATTCAATGGCAATGGATGGGAAGGCAGTTGCTTTATCAAAGAATCAAAAAAAGTATACAAAAAAGTTTTATCATAGTGGGGCCTATATTGATAGTGATGGGTTTTCTGGGACTTGGGAGATTACAGAATTAAATGCATTAAGTCATGTGACAACTGGAACGCTACCTACAACAAAATTGACTAATAAGTATGAGATTATTGAAGTCAATTCAGCTCAATTGAATCTTAAATTATTAAATTCGACGACTAAATATGAATACTTTTTTGTTATATCAAATTAGTAGAATATAGTCGATATAAAGTAATAAATTTACATTGAATACCTCTTCATATCATGGAAATTATTAATAAGATATATTTTTCAATTTTTGTGTTTTCACTGATTGTATTAGTGGATTTGATGATTAAATTCAAGAGGCCCTTTATTCTAAAATTTTATTTTGCGTTACTAACTATTTGTTCTGGATTAAATTCGTTAATTTTTACTATTCAAATAGAAACGCCTACTTTTCTTTTTGCCACCTCTTTGTTCAAAGGCATAATATCTTTTGCAACCATCAATATTTTAACTATTTTATATTTTCCTAAACTGCAGAAATGGGTAAATCTGTTAGGCATTTTTTATGTGATTTATGAAGTACTTTTATTTCTATTCATCACAAACAATCCAACTTTATTTGATTCGGTAAATCAAAGAGCTTTAGTCATGATGATGAATACAAAAGTTAAGTTCCCTTTATTTCTGAATATATATAGAATTATAATAACATTAATTTTTCTTGTTGCAATGATATATACATCAAGTTCAGTGGTGCTAAAGCAACAATATCAGAATATATATTTTGATAAAATTAAAACTTGGTCAAAATTACTAATTGGATTTTCATTATTCATGTTTTTGCTATTCGTTCCATTTTCTTTTATCAAATTACCTGAATTTACAAGTTATATTGCTTCCATTATTTCATTTTTAATATTGTTATTATTTGTTTTTTATAGACCTAATTTTTTAAATCGTTCAGCATTAAAAATATCATTTGGCGATACCTTTAATAGGGATTCTGAATATGCAATCAGTGAATTTGATTTCATCAAAGAATTTTATACAAAACTTTATTTTCTTCAAAATGACGCTTCTTTAGAAAATTTAGCCAAATTATTAAACATAAGTAGCAACGATTTGTACAAATTCATTTATTACAAATATTCAATGACTTTTAATGATTTAGTGAACAAGAATAGAGTAGATTATTTTATAGAAATCATTCATAATCCTAAATACCTCAACTTTACCATAGACGCGCTCGCTAAGGAAGCAGGCTTCTCCTCCAGACAGCATTTATATAAGCCGTTTAAGAAATTTCATGGCGGGAATCCTTCTGATATCATGGATGCTGTGGCGGTTTAATTTGGAATAAAAAACTTCTTTTTTGTATGGGTGCTTTTGCACCCTTTTTTTTGCTCATTAAGGACTTATTTTTTAAATAAAATGGTATTATATTTATAAATTTAAAATGTGTAAAATATTGTAATACAAGGTTTCATATTCTTATTCACCAATTTATTTCATGTTTCTTTTACTATTTGTCTTTCCTATTAAATCAAGCAATATTGCAGTTTAATTTGAAAGCTATTTTATGCAACTTTATTATGTTTTGAAATTGTTTTATATAAAGAAGTTTGGAAAAAAAGAACAGCGCATCAAGGTCCTTTTTGATCATCATTTCTTTAAGAATAAATATTACTTACAAAAGTCAGCAAAAACCGAAGACCTTTCTCGTATATTAAATATTTCTAATATAGAGTTAGACCAAATGACATTTAACCATTATACAATGGGATTTGAAACTTTGAGGGATATGTATCGTTTTCAACACTTTTGGAATGAGTTTACTAATCCATTGAATTCAGAATTACCTATTCAATCCATTATTTCTTTATGTGGATTTTCTTCTAGTCAAGAATTTAACTCTTTGCTTGCTGGCCACAAAGAGGCAAGTAAAAATATTTTAAAAAAGAACTTTTCTTAAAGATTCATCCCCCAGAATCTTCACCATTATCGAATTCGTAAAGATTATAAATATGTTCAAAAAATTACATCTACTTTTTTTAGTCCTGTTTTTATTTTGTAGTAGCCTTGTTTCCGCTCAACTTACTCCTGACGGGATTTTATTTCAAGCAGTTGCGAGAGATATTAATGGTAATGCTGCAGCTGGTAGAAATATTTATGCAAAAGTGACACTTTTAAAAGGAACTGCTTCAGGAACTGTAGCTTATGCTGAATCTTTTAAAGTCGTATCCTCGGATGATGGCATTTTTACTCTAGTTATAGGTAAAGGAACAAGAACTGCAGGTGCTTCTGGATTAGCTGCGATTGATTGGGATGCGGATTTTTATTTTGTAAACATTAAAATTGCCATTGAGCCAACTATCCCAATTCCAGGATGGTCAGCTGATGCCGAATACCAAGACATGGGTACTTCTCAGCTTTGGTCTGTTCCTTATGCCTTGTTTGCTTCTAGATCATTGGTAGCTGATTCGGCCATGTCAATTAGTACAATTGTACCTGGATCAAAAGGGGGTACTGGTGTAAATAATGATGGTAAAACAATTACGCTCGCGCAGAATTTAAATTTTAAAGGAGTGGGTGATATTACTTTTACAACAACAGGTGCAAGTAATATTAGTTTACCTCTAACAGGTTTATTAGCAAATACACAATATGTTTCTGATAGAATTGCTACTGATACGATATCCTTATCTAATCGAATCAATGCTTTAGGAGTAAGTTCTGGAAGTCTTTCTTCATTAAAATTAAATATTGCAGACACTGCAACAATGCTTAATCCTTACTTACGAAAATTAGATACAGCCAGTTTGTCAAAACGTATTGATATTAAATTAGATTCAGCTCAAATTCCTGGTATCATTGCCCCTTATTTAGTTACAGTTGCGGGAGTCAAGTATACAGATACAGCATCGATGTTATCTAAGTATTATAATAAAACCGCTGCTGATGCTTTATTGGATTTGAAAGTTAAATATGCGGATACTACTTCGATGTTATCGCCTTATGCAATTAAATCTAATACAGAAGCTTCTATCAATACGAAAGTAAATATTGCAGACACGGCATCGATGTTATCTTCTTATTATAACAAGACTGCTGCTGATGCTCTATTAGATTTAAAAGTTACATATGCGGATACAGCTTCGATGTTATCACCTTATGCAATTAAATCTAATACAGAAGCTTCTATCAATACGAAAGTAAATATTGCAGACACGGCATCGATGTTATCTTCTTATTATAACAAGACTGCTGCTGATGCTCTATTAGATTTAAAAGTTACATATGCGGATACAGCTTCGATGTTATCACCTTATGCAATTAAATCTAATACAGAAGCTTC
>CAZBJP010000005.1:27849-44283 GCA_964492205.1 uncultured Sediminibacterium sp. | reverse complement strand
AGAAGCTTCTATCAATACGAAAGTAAATATTGCAGACACGGCATCGATGTTATCTAAGTATTATAATAAAACCGCTGCTGATGCTTTATTAGATTTGAAAGTTAAATATGCGGATACTACTTCGATGTTATCGCCTTATGCAATTAAATCTAATACAGAAGCTTCTATCAATACGAAAGTAAATATTACTGACACGGCATCGATGTTATCTTCTTATTATAACAAGACTGCTGCTGATGCTTTATTAGATTTAAAAGTTAAATATTCGGATACAGCTTCGATGTTATCACCTTATGCAATTAAATCTAATACAGAAGCTTCTATCAATACGAAAGTAAATATTGCAGACACGGCATCGATGTTATCTAAGTATTATAATAAAACCGCTGCTGATGCTTTATTAGATTTGAAAGTTAAATATGCGGATACTACTTCGATGTTATCGCCTTATGCAATTAAATCTAATACAGAAGCTTCTATCAATACGAAAGTAAATATTACTGACACGGCAACGATGTTATCTTCATATTATAACAAGACTGCTTCTGATGCTTTATTGGATTTAAAAGTTAAATATGCGGATACAGCTTCGATCTTATCTCCTTATGCGATTAAATCTAATACAGAAGCTTCTATTAATACGAAAGTGAATATTGCTGATACAGCGTCGATGTTATCTAAATATTATAACAAGACTGCTGCTGATGCTTTATTAGATTTAAAAGCTCCTCTTGCTTCGCCAACACTAACTGGGATACCTACTGCACCAACTGCATCAGCAAATGACATTTCTACACAAATTGCTACTACTGCTTTTGTTGCAGCTAGTATTACTAATAGCTCTACTCCTGATGCAACTACTTCTTCAAAAGGGAAGTTAAAGTTAGCGAATGATTTAGGAGGCACGGCTGATGCCCCAACGGTTAATAGTGTTGGTGGATCAAGTTCTTCGACAATTCATACAGCAGAATTATTAGCCAATGCTGCAACAGCAAGTAATACTGGCAATGCAATTGTGAAAAGAGATGTTAATGGAAATTTTACTGCTGGTACTATTACAGCTGATTTGTTGGGAACTGCAACCAATGTAACTGGGATTGTTTTAGGTGCAAATGGTGGAACTGGTATAGATAACACTGGTAAAACAATTACACTTGGTGGTAATATCAATACCGGTGGTGCACTTAACACAACTGGTACAACAGCGTCAAATGCTTCTAGTATTACATTGAAGACAACAGGTGCAACTGATTTAATATTACCAATTACAGGTACTTTGTCTACATTGGATGGTAACGAGCAGTTATCTAATAAAACAATTAACGGATTAACGCCTACTTCATTGGCTACAGGATTTTCAATTGCTGGTGGTACAAACTCTAAAACTTTGACGCTTACTAATAATGCTAGTTTGAGTGGAACGAATACAGGAGATCAAACTATTTCTTTAACTGGTGATGTAACTGGAACAGGATCCGGTACATTCTCTACAACTCTTTCTAATAGTGGTGTAACCGCTGGCACTTATGGTTCTGCTACTTCTGTACCCACTATTACTGTAGATGCAAAAGGAAGGGTAACTAATGTTGCGAATACAACAATTTCTGGTGTTTCACCTGTGGGATCTGCTATGTCTAGTGGTAAAATTATTGTTGGAGATGTGAATAATGTTGCGTCTATAGTTGATATGTCGGGTGATGTGACAATTGATAACACTGGTGCTACATTAATCGGAGCAGATAAAATTACAACGAATAAAATTTTGAATAGCAATATTACTTATGCAAAAATTCAAAATGTTACAACGGATAAAATTTTAGGTAGAGTTTCGACTGGCAATGGAATTGTGGAGGAAGTTGCCACAACTGGTACGGGAGATGTTGTGAGAGCAATTAGTCCAACCTTTACTGGTGCACCACAAGTACCCACACCGATAGTAAGTTCAAATGATAATACAATAGCAAATACACAATTTGTAACTAGAGCCATTGGTAATATTTCTGCAAGTTCTGTTTCAGGTGTTTTACCTGGCGCTAATGGCGGAACAGGTGTTGATAATACAGGAAAGACAATTACCTTGGGAGGAAATTTAACAACTAGTGGAGCAAATAATTTAGTACTCACTACAACGGGACCTACTAATGTTACTTTTCCAACAAGTGGTACGTTGGCTACTTTAAGTGATATATCTGGTGGTTCTATTACATCAGGTCAAATATCTGGCATTATTGCACCAGCGAATGGTGGTACAGGCGTTGCAAATAACAACACAATTACGCTCGGAGGTAATTTAGCAACTGGCGCAGCTTTTACTACAACTGGCACAACAGGTTCGAATGCATCTGCCATTACTTTAAAAACAACTGCAGCTTCAACACTTGTATTGCCAACTTCTGGAACATTGGCTACATTAGATGGAACAGAAACATTGACTAATAAAATAATAGCTGCATCTGTTAATACTATTTCAGGACTAACGAATTCAAACTTATCTGGTACGGCAGGTATAACAGATGCAAATTTGGCTACTATTTCAACCACTGGAAAAGTTTTGAATACAGCGACAACAGCAACATTTAGCAATACAGCAAATGCAATTGTTGCAAGAGACGCGAGTGGTAATTTTACAGCTGGAACGATTTCGGCGAGTTTAGCTGGGAATGCAAATACGGCTACAAAATTAGCAACTGCTCGTACTATTTATGGTAATAGTTTTGATGGTACAGCAAACTTGGGTCAAGTTATAGCTTCTACATACGGTGGTACGGGTAATGGATATACTAAATTTACTGGACCAACAAGTTCAGAAAAAGTATTCACTTTACCTGATGCCAATGCAACGATCTTAACAACAGATGCATTGATCACCCCTGCACAAGGTGGAACGGGTGTAGCAACTGCTGCAGCAAATACTGTTTTTGCTGGACCTGTTTCTGGAATTAATGCTGCGCCTACATTTAGAGCTTTAACTGGTGCAGATTTACCTGCAGGAAGTGGATTGTACATTGCTAACAGTACATCTCAACAAGCTAATTCGAGCTTTAATATAAGTAATACCGGAGTTGTAGGAGGAAGTTTAACGGCTGGATCTATTGTTAAACAAGGTGGAACTTCCGCTCAATTTTTAAAAGCAGATGGTTCTGTAGATGCAAGAAGTTTTGCTACATTAACCGGTAGCGAAGCATTAACTAATAAATCTATTAATGGGGTTACGCCTACTGCAGTAACCACAGGCTTTACAATTGCTGGAGGTTTAACAAACAATAAAACATTAACAGTTGCTGCCGATGCGAGTGTGGCTGGAACAAATACAGGAGATGTTGCGTTAACAGGTCAAGACTATCTTTCCATTTCAAATCAAACAATTACAGCTTCTCCTGTTAATTTATCAGGAACTAATGCTACTGGAATATTAGCAGCTGCAAGATTCCCTGCATTAACTGGGGATATTACGAATACTGCTGGTGCAGTTGCAACTTCTATAAGTGCAAATGCAGTAACGAATACTAAAATTGCAGACAATGCAGTAACAACGACTAAAATTGCTGATAATGCAATCAGTTCTGCAAAAATTGCTACTTCTGCAGTGACCTTAGACAAAATTGCATCCATTTCTGTTCAAAAATTATTAGGTAATAAATCTTCATCTGCAGCAGGAGCACCTGGAGAGATTTCAATTGGTGCAGGTTTGTCTTTGAATGCAACAACTGGCGAACTATCTGCAACTGGAAGTGGAGGTACGGTAACTGGAACTGGTACTGTTGGTGAAATGCCTTATTGGTCTACTACGTCTGGTTTGGCTAGTACTCCAAATTTTACTTGGGATAATACGAATAAAATTGCAAAAATTGGCGAAGGTGTTAATCATGCAAATGTTGATGCGTATTTGATTACGAATATGACGACAATTCCATCTTTGAGTGTTATAGGTAAAGTAAATGATAATACTGAACAAACTTTATTAAGATTAAAAAGAGTACATTATCATGGTACTTCTTATGCTGGTATATATGATTTTGTAACAACTGGTGGATCGGGAAACTTTTCTAGATTAGATATTCGTCTGAATAATCCTGATAATGTTAATTATAGAAATTTATTATCCTTAGAAAATATAAACGGCAATGTAGGTATAAATAATATTACACCTACGGAAAAATTAGATGTTGCAGGAAGTATTCGTTTTAGTGGGGCATTAAAACCAAATAATCAATCGGGTACTGCTGGACAGTTTTTAACAAGCCAAGGGGCAGGCACACCAACTTGGACAACATTTAATGGCGTTACTTCTATAGGTTCTATTGCTAGTGCAGCAAATGCAAATGGGGCAACAATTACTTCAGGTGTATTAAATTTAACACCAGCTAGTGAAATAAATGGAGGAGTTTTAACTACAGGTGCACAATCAATAAGTGGTATGAAAAGATTTTTTAGTCCCATTGTTGTAAATGATAATATTCAATTAAATTTTTCTGGTGCTGCTGGCTCAGGTATAGAATTTACTGGAGATGGTGATATAGTTGATAACAATGATGGTTATAGCACTTTCCGTTTTACAAATGGTATTAAAATTAATAATGGGAACCGTAGCTTAGGAACAACGACTAATATTACATTGGCTGGGAATGGTAACATCATCGCAGCCGGAACAATTGAGTCAACGGGATTAAAAATGACAACTGGTGCAGCTGCTGGTAAGGTATTGACTTCTGACGCAAATGGTGTGGCGTCTTGGGCTGCTGCGGCAACAGGAATAGGAGGATCTGGAACTGCTAGCTATATTCCAAAATTTAATGCTGCTTCAACAATACTTGGTAATAGTAATCTATTTGATGATGGTACATCTGTATTTGTCAATTCAACATCTGGTGCTGGTGGAAATAAATTTGTAGTGAATTCTGGTGCAAGATTGCTTCCTACTAATGTTGCTAGTGCAACAACACAAACAGGTGGTGCTTTTAGAATTGGTAATACGAGCAATGATGTAATGGATATGGGTGCAGGAGTAAATAATGGATGGATTCAAGTTGCTGACAAATTAAATTTAGCTTCAAATTACGCACTTTTATTAAATCCGAATGGAGGAAATGTTGGAATAGGCATGACAACCAATCCCACAAGTAAATTACAAGTTAATGGCGATCTTGCAGCAAATTCAATAAATGGGTTAGTTGTAAAATCTAATGGCTCTAATGTTGTATTGGGTCAGGGGAATGTTCTAGCTAGCTTAACAACGGGAGCTAACAACGTTGCAGTAGGTCAATACACTTTAAATTATTTGGATGCAGGGTCTGAAAATTTAGGTATGGGCTATTCTGCGATGTATAATACAAGAGGTAGTAAAAATATTGGTCTAGGACACAATGCATTATGGACTAATAATACAGGGAACAACAATACTGCAATAGGTCATACTGCAGGTTATGCCAATACAGGATCTAATAATACTTTCTTGGGTTACCAAGCGAATTCATCTGGTTCAATTACCAATGCAACAGCAATTGGTAATGGTGCTATTGTTACTGCAGATAATACCATTCAGTTAGGAAATACGAGTGTGACAACAATTAGTACAAGTGGTACTTTTGTTTCTACAAGTACGAATGCTTCTTCTGTTGCAGGTAAATTTGTTGCTGGTACGAATACAGCGGCTTCAGCTTCTGCAGTCTTGGAAGCTAATTCAACAACGCAAGGATTTTTACCTCCAAGAATGACAATGGCACAAAGAGATGCGATTGCTTCTCCAGCGAAAGGATTAATTATTATGTGTAGCGATTGTGGTGTAACGAATGGTGCTCAAGGTGAAGTCCAAATGCATAATGGAGTTGGATGGAGAAATATTGCGGGTACCCAGGCTTCTGGAACAACTACAGGAATAACAGCGCCAGCAATTGGTTCAAGTTATCAAGGGGGTGTAGTTGCCTATATTTTAGCTGTTGGTGATCCTGGTTATGAAGCTGGAAAAATTAAAGGATTTATTGTTGCCACTGCTGATGCGCCCTATTTTGGTAGGCTAACAGGCGGTACGAATATTGCTGGAATTACCAATACAGATTTAGGTATTGGTGGAGGTTTACCCAATTTCGAAAAATTAGTAGCTGCATATGGTACTACCAATGCAGGTGGAGTAAAGACAGCATTTGATTACACAGTTACTGAAAATGGAGTGACCTACGACGATTGGTATATTCCTTCTAAAGGAGAATTCTTAGCATTGTATGCCAATAGATCTGCCATTGGAGTATTACCAACTTCAACAACATATTATTGGACATCTAATCAATGTAATGGTGCAAGTACTGCTGCAAACTATGCAAGGTATAGTGATGGATTTGTACAGTGTAATGGAACTGAGCAAAATGGAGCATTAAGGTTAATTCGTAATTTTACAATTGACCCACAAACATCTATTACTGCAACAAACTTCAATGGTAATGCTACTTCTGCAACGAATATTGCAGGTGGTACTGCAGGAGGATTGGTTTATCAATCAGCAACAGGATCAACTGCATTTGTTACACCTGGTACAAGCGGTCAGGTATTATTGTCAAATGGAACCGCTGCACCAACATGGGGTAGTGCAAGTGCTACAACTCTTGTAGGAGGGGCTGCAGGATCGATGCCTTATCAATCTGCTTCTGGTACTACTTCATTTACAGCAGCGGGAACAACAGGACAAATATTAACTTCTACTGGAACTACTGCGCCAGTTTGGACAAGTGTCTTGTCTGTTGCACAAGGAGGTACAGGTACCTCTACTCAAAATTTTGTAGACTTAACTACCGCTCAAACTGTTGCAGGTACTAAAACTTTTTCAAGTGATATTGTAAGAGGCGGTGCAAGAATTGGTTTAGGTGGAGGGTCTGGTGGTAGTGATGGAAGGAATATTGCAATGGGTATAAATGCATTAGCAGCTAACACAACAGGAAACTGGAATGTTGCTTTAGGTGCATATAATTTACAAGCAAGTGTTACTGCATCTAATAACGTTGCAGTTGGTAATGAGGTAATGGGAATTAGTGCACCTGGTAATGACAATACTGGTGTAGGAAATAGATCTTTATTCTACAATACTGGCTCTAATAATACAGCAATAGGAAGTGGGTCTTTAAATGCTAATACAAGTGGTGCTGGCAATACAGCAGTTGGTCAAAGTGCCGGTACGATAATTACAACTGGAACAAATAATACTTTTATTGGTAAAGGAGCAAATGCTGACAACGCTGCTAGAACAAACGCAACTGCCATTGGAAATGGCGCAACTGTTTCAGCAGACAATACCATTCAATTAGGAAATACAAGTGTAACTTCTGTGAATACGAGTGGTGCAATTAATGCACCAATATTTGCTTCTACGCCTGTTGTTTTAACAGCGGGAGCAACAATAACTTGGACACCATTGTCTGGATTGAACGCTAATGTGACATTGAATGCAAATAGCACTCTGTCTTTTGGTGCAACACCACCAGCAGGATCAAGTGGGACATTGATTATTACACAACCTGCAACAGGGGGGCCATTTAGTTTAACATTGCCAACTGTAGCTGGTAAAACTAATAAAGTACTTGGATCTTCTTCTGGTATTTTGTTGTCTACAACAGCTGGTGCAAAAGATATCTTGAGTTTCTTCTATGACGGTAACGATTTTTATTGGAATGTAGGTTTAGGATATGGTTCAACCCAAAATATTTCTGCTAATTCATTGTCTGGAGGTGTAGCGGGGGCAATCCCATATCAGACTGCAGCAAATACGACTGGCTTTACTGCAGCTGGAACAACAGGACAGATATTAACTTCAACGGGAACAACAGCACCAAGTTGGACAAGTGTGTTGTCGGTTGCACAAGGTGGTACAGGTACCTCTACACAAAACTTTATAGATCTAAATACAGCACAAACAATCGGTGGAGTCAAAACATTTAGTTCTAATATTATTTCAAATTCAGTGATGATTGGAAAAGGTGCTGGGCAAGGAAATGATAATACCGCTGTTGGAGCCAATGCATTAGGTACTGGAACTGGCGCTAGAAATACCGCAATTGGTTATGGTGCGCTGTCTGGTTTTACTGGCACAGGATTTAATAACAACACTGGTATTGGGTATTCAAATTTATCTGGATTAACAACTGGTTATGGAAATACATCTATGGGTGCAGAGACGATGGCTTCTGTTGGTACAGGAGGTGAAAATACTGTTATTGGAAATCAGGCATTAAGATTTGCAACATCTTCCAATAACACTGTATTAGGAGCAGCAGCAGGTAATATAATTACAACTGGTTCAGGAAATACGATTATTGGTAGAGGTGCTGATTTATCTTCTGCTACTTTAAATTATGCCACAGCAATTGGTTATGGAGCTATTGCAACTGCAGATAATACTATGCAATTAGGTAATACTAGTTTAACCAATGTTAAAACAAGTGGTACAATTACTGCAGGAACAATCACTTATCCAAATACAGCTGGCACCAATGGTTATGTATTAACTACTAATGGAACAAATACTGCTACATGGGCTGCGCCAACAGGCGCAATAACTGGTGGAACTGCTAACGCAATTCCAAAATATACAAGTGCAACTGCAATAGGTGCAAGTAGCATTACTGATGATGGAACTACCGTTTCAATAAATAATCCTGTTTCATTTAATAATAAAACAGTTTCTGGCGCAAGTGCTGCGGTGAATTCAATAGCTGCTGCTACTACAACTTATTCTCTGACACAAGCTGACAACGGTAAAGTAATCAACTGCAATAATACAAGTGCATTGACCATTACAATTCCAGCTGGTCTAACAGCAGGTTTTAACTGTATGATTGTACAAATGGCTGCAGGATCAGTAACCATATCAGGATCTGGAGTAACCATATACAATCGTTCTAATTATACAAAAACTGGAGGGCAGTATGCAATTGCTACTATAGTGTCACCAAGTTCAAATGTATTTATCACTGGAGGAGATATGCAATAAAATGAAACCGAGACTTTTTATTCTTATTTTTTTATTTTTTTACTTGAATGTGTCAAAGGCGCAAATGATTGCACCTAGCTTTCATCCGGTAAATTATAGTGATAGTTATACAAAAACTTTTACTTCAATTGAGGTGTTGGCAGTAGGTGCTGGTGGTGGAGGTGGAGGTGCAGATTTTTCAAATTATGCTGGCGGCGGCGGAGGTGGCGGTGCAGTAGTAGCTACAATTAATGCAAGAAATTTAAATGCATCTACTTTTACCATAAGTGTTGGCGGTGGTGGTGGTGGTGGAACACAATGTGTTTCTAATTCAGGTGCGGGGTTGGCAGGTACTAATGGTGGTGGAACTGGTGGTAAGGCTGGTGTTGGAGGCTGTTCAGGTGGTGGCGGTGGTGGCGGTGGTTGGTCTGGTATATCAACTGGCACAAACTATATTGTAGTTGCAGGCGGCGGTGCTGGTGGTGGTGGAGCATACGAAGGCCCTGCTAATGATAGGGTAGCGCCTGGAGGAGGTATTCAAACTGCTGGAGCCAATGGAACAAGTATGACAGGAGGGGATGGTGTTCAGTATAATGCTGATGGCGGCGGTGGTGGTGGCGGTGGTGGTGGTTATTATGGAGGTGCTGGACAAAATCCTAATTCGACTACCTATGATTACACTGGAAGTGGTGGTGCAAATTTTGCGAATACTTCTTATGTATCTACTTATACTTATTATAATGGTAACAGTAGTTCTGGTGATCCAACCAATGGGAATGGTGGTGGCGCATTATCTATCCCAAATGCAACAAATTTTGGTTATGCAAATAACAATGGAGTTGGAGGTAATGGTGGGTTAATTAATTCTACGCTAGCTGGTACAGGTGGAAATGGAATTGTAATTATTCGATATAAGGGCCCACAAATTGCAACTGGTGGCGAAGTCAGTTTTATAAATGGGTATACAATTCATACTTTTACTAGTTCTTCAAGTTTTTCAATGATCTTATTACCTGTAAAAGGTGCGATAGCGCATTATATGGCCAATCAATTTACAAGTGGCACTAATCCAACTCAATGGACCGATCAAACTGGTAATGGGTATCATGCAACTATGAGTGGAATGACAGTTGTAAATAATGCATCTATTAATTCGAATTTAGTTTTAAAAGGCACTACTGCTTCTTCAATAATATTTCCAATTTTTTCAAATTGGACAAATACAAGTAATTACACTGTATTTGTTATTCAACGTTATGCAGGCACATCATCTTTAAGAATTTTGACTGATAATACGAGTAATAATTGGTTAGCAGGTCATTGGAGTGGAAATGTAGGTGTATCATATCACAACGCATGGATGACAGATGTTCCAAATGGAATAATTACTCATGGAACAAACGATTGGGTTATGTTTACGGATCAAAATGAACTTTCAAGATCTAATACAATTCAAGTATCAAAATATGCGCCTAATACTACTTTTGGATTTTCACAATTGGCGATTAACGGAATAGGGTGGAGTGGTGAAAAATCTGATTTCGAAATCGCTGAACTTATTGTGTATCCAAAAAAATTAAATAATAGAGAGATCTATTTAGTTGAAAATTATTTATCTAATAAATATGGTATTGCCTCTACAAATGATGGATTGATGTTAAACTTGGATGCATCACATCAAAAATCCTATGATGGGAATGGTACTACTTGGTTGGATTTGGTTTCTGGCAATGAAATTCAATGGTCTGCTAGTGCTGCTCCAACTTTTAAAGTAGTCGATGGTATTAGTTGTTTTTCAACGACAAATGCGATTGCAGTTTCAAGACCAATACTTTCAACTGGGTATACTAATTTAAGAGAAGGCAATGGCGCATATTCTGTAATGGCTATTTTTAAACCAAATGCTCTTACAAGTGCAAGAATGATTGTAAGTATAGGTCCAGCAATAAATACATGTAATAGTGCAATTATTCATCCTATTGGTATTGGCACTCAAGGAAAATTTGCTGGTGGTGCTTGTGGAGGCCTAGGTACTTGGATGTTAAATACAGGTGTTACTCCTACAACAAATAAATTCTGGTGTGTGACTACTACATTTTCAGGAGGGAATAGCGGAACTGAAAAAGTTTATGTAGATGGTACACTTGATAAGAGTGCAACGATGACAACTAATACACCTATTAGCGCTGATAATAAATTTACTGTTGGGTGGATGCGAGGTGGTGAACCATCATACAATATGGATGCAAATGTTGCGGTGATTTTATACTACAATAGAGAATTGTCTGCAACTGAGGTGTTGGCTTTGTATAATAAGTATAAAATAAAATTAGGTCTACAATAATGAAGTTACAAATTAAAAATAGTATTCTTTTTGTAGCTTTTTTTGTAATTGCATTTCATGCATTTGCACAACGAAATATGTTTATGGCACAAAATAGTACACCTATAAATGCTAAATTATTAGATGGGTTAAGTGCTGTTAGGGCATCCTCAAGTGCGTATAAAATCAAACAAGATTTTCCAAATTCGACAGACGGGCTGTATTGGATAAAGAATGAAAATATCAATGGAGGTGTACCATTTCAGATTTATGCTGACATGACAACAGATGGAGGTGGATGGACTTTATTAATGACGAATGTGGGGTATGCTGGATGGACTTATGCGAATTCAATTCTTAGAAATGAGTTAGCTCCATCATTAACCACAAACTATTCAATTGTGGAATGGGCTGATTATATTAAAAAATCCAATATTGGTTTTCAATACATGATGGAAGCCAATGACAGAAATAGGTGGGGTGGTATTTGGACTGCGAACGAGGCTTATAGTTTTATAGCAACAGTAAATACGCAAACAAATATTACAAGGAATACAACCTGGGACACTTATGATTATGATTTAAATAAGACAAATTCAATTCAGCCTAGGATGCCTTGGAGGACTATGGCGAATAATGGATTTTTAACAACAGATGATGGAACTGGGAATTGGTGGGGCACTTTAGTGACGAGTCAGTCGGCATGGTCCACATCACCTTGGGTAGAAGGTATTATGCCTACTCCTTCAAAAATTTATTATTGGGTTAGATAAATTGTTTTCAAATTATAGCATGAAAAAATATTTATTTTTCTTATTATTTATACTCATTGATTGTGCTACTAATGCACAAATAGTTTCCTCTTCATTTCAAGGTGCAAACTTCTTGACGAAAAATTTAAATAATGCTTTGGATTTTGATGGAGTTGATGATCATGTTATCACAACATTAGATGTGAATTATTCAGTGATGCCTGTTACCACATGGGAGGCCTGGGTTTATCCAACAGCCAATGATGCCACTTGGAGAACGATTTTTGGAATTGAGGATATGAACTGGGATCGAAATGTATGGATCAATGGAGGTAAGTTTTGGGCTGGCTATGGCTGTAATGGATGGAACATAACAGACGTCAATTTAAATGAATGGCAACATATAGCTATCGTATATGATGAGGCCAATGGGAGAATGGTTTTTTATAAAAATGGCGTCGCGTTTAATTTTACATTTTCAACAAGCTGTACGCATAGTTCCTTGGTAAAATTTGCAATTGGTGCCTCTCAACAAACTGGACCTAACCAATTTTTTAAAGGTAAAATTTCAGATGTTCGAGTATGGAATGTAGAAAGAACACAAGCGCAAATACAAGCTAATATAAATATGGAATTAACGGGGGAAGAGACTGGTCTGGTAAGTTATTACCCCTTTAAACAAGGAATTCCAAATGATTTGAATTCAACAAGTACAATTTTATTTGATGAAATGGGTAGCTATAATGGTACGATTACAAATTTTGCTTTGACAGGCACTACTAGCAATTTCACTTACGGAAGAATTGAGACCAATATTCCCAGAAATAACTTAATAGCACATGTAAGTTCTGCTTATAAAAGATCTTATGGTGGTAGTGGAACTGTTATAACAGATCTTACTGGAAATGGAAATAACTTCACTATTAATACACCAATCTATTTAAATAATTATGGTGGCGTATTGAATTTTGATGGATCATCTTCGCTTATTAGTGTTAACAATGCTCCCATAGCAGGATCAAATAAAAGAACAATTGCACTTTGGGTATTGCCAAAAAATTTTAATGGTTATTATAATGTAGATAATTTTTTATTTACCGGAGCAAATTCATCTAATGGAGGCGTTTTTGGTTTGTGGGTGAATAGTAATAATAATTTGTATTTCTGGGGACATAATGCAGATTTCTCAAATTCTAATTTGACATTAAAATTAAATGAATGGAATTTTATTGCAATCACTTATGATGGTATTGGAAAAATACAAATCCATTTAAATGGAGTGACGAGTTCAGCTAATTTAACGCTGAACACTGTCTTAAATCAACTTTCTTTAAAGCAATATATGAAAGGTCTATTTGGTGAAATGATGGTCTACAATAGAGACCTATCTCATAGTGATCTTACTTATATTTATAATCGTACCAAATCAAAATATCCAGCTCCAGATGGATTAACTTCAGCTACTGCAGCAATAAGTGCACAAGCCATTAAAGCTGCTTATCCTTCTGCGACTGACGGAGTTTATTGGATTGATTTGCCAACAGTAGGTCCAAAGCAAGTTTATTGTTTAATGGATAGTAAATACGATGGAGGGGGTTGGATGATGGCGATGAAAGCAACGACAGGTACAACATTCAATTATGCAGCTAATTATTGGTATACAGCCAATACCTTAAATCCAACGGATGTAACTCGAAATAACGCCGATGCTAAATATGAGGTGATGAATTATTTTGCTGCCAAAGACATTCTTGCTTTATGGCCAGATATTGGAGCCTCTGGCACTGAAAGTGGAAGTATAGATAATTTAACCAATTGGAGTTGGTTGCAAAATAATTTTCATAACTCAGGTACAACTACTACGCTAATTTCAAAATTTGCATCAAGCCCTACACAGTCAGCAATGGAGACCAATACCACTGGAACGATTACCTTTTCTGGTTATGGTACCCCATTTTCAAAGCAAGGTGGTTATATGTTTTATGGTTTTAACTACCAAGGTAATGCATCACATAAAGTTAGATGGGGTGTTTCTTGGAATAACGAAACCGATCAAAATACCAATGATGCCAGTGCTGGTATTGGTTTATCTTCAAGATCATACTCTGCTGGCGATATTTATGGATGTTGTGGAACTTATACGGGAATAAATACCTCTGCTAGGGTCGAAATGTATGTTCGATAAACCAATTCTAGCACCTGTTTCAGTCAAAATTTTAAAAATATATTTTTAATATATTATTTATAATATATTGATAATTAATGTTTCATATTTCGCTTCATCAATTTTTCCTATGTTTCTGTCACTATTTGTTAATGGCAGTAGTTTGATGAAACTTGAATTCTATTTTGAAATCTGTCAATAATTGACACTTCAATATATTAAAAAATAATTTAATTTGAAAATCGGTTTTACTATATTTTGTTTCTTATTGTGTTTTACGCTCTCGGCACAAATTAAGATCAGTTACTCTATTGGTGGCATCGGTGGCAATATGAAATCGGCTACTTATAGCAATCCTTTATTGATATCAGGGGAAAACTGTTTCAATATTTCTAATTCGCTCAATAAGTTTTGGGGAAGTAATACAGGTGACTTTTTTACCAATTGTGTTGTGGATGTCGATTTTGTAAAATTCAGTATTAAAATCAACCCTAATCCAGTCATTAATTATGCAACAGTAAAATTCATCAATAAGCTCCAAAATGAAAACAAGATGAGACTTACCGTGTTTAACAATTCTGGGCAACCAATGATGGCTTTTGATGTGTCGCAAGAGCAATTTTTAGCTGGATATAGATTAGATATGTTAAGCTTACCAAGCGGATACTATTTTATCCAAGTTTCTTCCACAAGCATTTTGCAAACTTTTAAAATATTGAAAAATTAGTTGCTTAATCTACTATGCTAAAGAAAATAATATTATACTTTTTGTTCTTTTTATGTTGTTTTGGAAACAATATAAAAGCGCAAGTCACACCTGATGGAATTTTATTTCAAGCGGTAGCTAGGGATGCTAATGGTAATGCTGCAGCAGGAAGAAATATCTATGCTAAAGTTTCAATTTTAAAAGAATCTGCAAATGGAACATCTGTTTATTTAGAATCTTTTAAAGTAATTTCTACAGACGATGGCATTTTTACACTTGTCATTGGTAAAGGAACCAGAGTTTCAGGAGTGGCAGGCTTAACCTCTATAGCATGGAATGATGCATTGTATTTTGTGAATATTAAAATTGCGATTGAGCCTTCATTGCCTACACCAGGATGGACTCCTGATGCAGAATACCAAGACATGGGGACTTCTCAACTTTGGTCTGTACCGTATGCATTGTTTGCAACAAATGCCTCAGTAGCTGATTCGGCATTATCAATTAGTACAATTGTACCTGGATCTAAAGGAGGAACCGGTGTAAACAATGATGGTAAAACCATCACACTTGCACAAAATTTAAATTTCAAAGGTGTAGGTGATATTAGTATCACAACAACCGGTGCTAGCAATATTAGTTTACCTCTAACTGGTTTGCTAGCTAATACGCAGTATGTGTCTGATCGAATAGCTTCGGATACCATATCACTTTCAAACAGGATTAATGCATTAGGGGTTTCTTCTGGTAATACTTCCGCATTAAAAGTGAATATTTCAGATACTGCATCCATGTTAAATCCGTATTTGAGGAAATTGGATACAGCAAGTTTATCTAGAAGAATTAATATCAAATTAGATTCTGCACAAATTCCTGGTATTATTGCTCCATATTTAGTCACAGTAGCTGGTGTAAAGTATGCTGACACTGCATCAATGTTATTACCCTATGCGATTCGCTCAAATACAGAAGCTTCAATTAATCAAAGAGTTAAATTGGTTGACACTGCAGCGATGTTGTTACCCTATGCGATTCGTTCAAACACAGAAGCTTCAATTAATGCTGAAAATACAAGAGCTGTTACTGCCGAAGGGTTAAGGGTAAAATATACTGATACAACATCAATGTTATTACCTTATGCGATTCGTTCAAACACAGAAGCTTCAATTAATCAAAGGGTTAAAATAGCTGATACAGCAGCGATGTTGTTGCCTTATGCGATTCGTTCAAACACAGAAGCTTCAATTAATCAAAGAGTTAAATTGGTTGACACAGCATCGATGTTGTTACCCTATGCGATTCGTTCAAATACAGAAGCTTCAATTAATCAAAGAGTTAAATTGGTTGATACAGCATCAATGTTGTTACCATATGCGATTCGTTCAAATACAGAAGCTTCAATTAATGCTGAAAATACAAGAGCTGTTACTGCCGAAGGGTTAAGGGTAAAATATACTGATACAGCAGCAATGTTGTTACCCTATGCGATTCGTTCAAATACAGAAGCTTCAATTAATGCTGAAAATACAAGAGCTG
>CAZBJP010000005.1:0-27749 GCA_964492205.1 uncultured Sediminibacterium sp. | reverse complement strand
TATGCGATTCGTTCAAATACAGAAGCTTCAATTAATGCTGAAAATACAAGAGCTGTTACTGCCGAAGAGTTAAGGGTGAAATATACTGATACAGCTCAAATGCTTTCAAATAGATTTGCAAGAGATACAGCTTCTTTGTCTAATAGAATCAATGCCTTGAGTGCAAGTTCTGGTGGAGATTTGGCTGCTGAAATTATAAGAGCAACTGCTGCAGAAAATTTAAAGTTAAACAAGTCGGATACTGCTGCAATGTTAACTCCATACAGATTATCAATAATTGACAAGGATCTTTATAAAATTAGCAATGATCTAGTTGTTGGCAATTTATCAACTAAGCTTAGTGCCGACTCACTAACATTGGTAACTAAAATAAGAAATGACTCGACGGTACAAGTAAATAGGTTAGTAACTGATTCGGCAATTCTAAGAGACTTGATTAATACAAACACTACAAATATTGCGACTAATACAACTCAGATTTCAAACAATTCTAATAATATTGTTATCAACGCAAATAATATAGCGAACAATACCACTGCGATTAATGAAAGAGTTAAAACTATTGACATGCCTGGTATTATTGCTCCATATTTAAAAATGTCAGATACCAATTGGCTTTCTAATAGAATCAATTTAAAAGCCCCTATTGCTTCTCCTGAATTTACAGGAACAGTTACGATCCCTTCTCCATTTACATTAGGTAGTACAAGTGTTACTAGTACAGGTACACAACTTAATTATTTAAGTAATACCACTGGAACCACTGGATCTGGTAATATCGTGTTATCTAGTTCGCCTATTCTTGTTACACCTGACTTAGGTATACCCTCTGCCGGTATCGCAACCAACTTGACTGGATTACCTTTAACGACTGGTGTGACTGGGATTCTAGGAATAGTGAATGGTGGAACAGGTTCTGCGACAAAAAACTTTGTTGACTTAACCACTTCGCAAGATATTGCAGGAGATAAATCATTTACCAACAACTTGATTGTTGGAGGTACTTTAACTGCTTCTGGGGTTACTACTTTGAACAATAATTTGAATGTAAGTGGAACAAGTATTTTTGGTAGTGATGCATCTGTGGCGGGAACTTTATCTGTAACAGGTGTAAGCACATTCGCAGCACAACCTATATTAAATTCTTTAACTGCAAATAGACCTGTTTTTACAGATGTTAATAAAGGTTTAACTTCTAATGGTACTGTTGGTATTGCCCAAGGTGGAACAGGTGCAACTAATATTGCAGATGCAAAAACTAATTTAGGATTGAACTTAGTTAACAATACTGCAGATGCAGATAAGATAATAAGTACACTAACACAATCCGCTTTAGATACAAAAGAAATATTAACCAATAAAAGTTTAAGTATAACTACTGATGCGAACTCTGATACGAAATATCCATCTGTAAAAGCAATTAAAACTTATGTGGATGGTACCATTAGTACAGCTACACCTGATGCGACAAGTTTAGTAAAAGGTAAAATTCAACTTACAAATGATTTAGGGGGCACTGCAGCTTCTCCGACAGTGAATAGTGTGGGTGGTTCTAGTTCTTCTACAATTCATACGGCAGAAATTTTAGCCAATGCTGCTACTGATTTAAATACGAGTGAAGCAATTGTTAAAAGAGATTTAAATGGAGATTTTAGTGCAGGGACGATCACGGCAAATTTGATAGGTAATGCAACGAATGTTACAGGGATTATAGCTGGAGCAAATGGCGGTACAGGTATTGATAATGGTAGCAAAACAATTACTTTAGGTGGTAACATTAATACAGGTAAAGATTTTATAACAACTGGTACTACAGGAGCAAATGCTTCTAGTATTACACTTAAGACTACGAATACAACAACGCTTACTTTGCCTACTATAGGTACATTGGCCACACTTACAGGTTCGGAAGCTTTAACTAATAAAACAATTAATGGATTGAATCCTACAGCATTAGCAACTGGATTTACTATCGCAGGTGGTACTTCAAGTAAAGTATTAACCGTTTCAAATGATGCGACTATAAGTGGAATCAATAGCGGTGACCAAACGATTTCATTAACTGGCGACCTTACTGGTACAGGAACAGGTACTTTTTCAACAACTTTAGCAAATTCTGGTGTAACAGCTGGGACATATGGCTCTACAAAAGATGTGACTAAATTAACTGTTGATGCAAAAGGTAGAATTACCAATGTGGAAAATGTGCTAATCGCAGGCGTTTCTTCTATCGGTTCTGATTTAGCATCTGGTAATATTATAGTTGGTAACAATTTAGGACAAGCAGCATCTGTTGCGATGACCGGAGATGTGACTATTAATAATAATGGTACAACTATTATAGGTAATAATAAAATAACGTCTGATAAGTTGTTGAATTCAAATGTAACGTATGAAAAAATTCAACATGTAACTGCTACAAATAAAGTGTTGGGTAGAACAAGTGCTGGTGCAGGAGTCATTGAAGAAATTGCTACTACTGGAACGGGAGATATCGTAAGAGCTATAAGTCCAACTTTTACTGGTGTACCAATAGTGCCCACACCTGTTGTGAGTTCAAACGATGGAACTATAGCTAATACAGAATTTGTAACTAGAGCTATAGGTAATATTTCAGCATCTTCTGTGTCTGGTATTTTACCATCTTCAAATGGTGGTACAGGCAAAGATAACCAAGGTAGAACAATTACGCTAGGTGGGAATTTAGTGACTGCAGGTCTTAATAATATAACTTTTACCACAACTGGAGCAACTAATATTACACTTCCGACAAGTGGAACACTTGCTACTATAAGTGACATAACAGGAAGTACTATAGGAGATAATCAAATTTCTGGCGTTATAAAACCAATAAATGGTGGAACAGGAATTGCGAATGATAATACAAAAACAATCACTTTAGGCGGAGCTATTACTACTGGTGCTGCATTCACAACAAAAGGTACTGCGGTAGACAACAGTAACGCATCACCTATAACTTTTAAAACAACAGCAGCTACAGAATTAACCTTGCCAACATCTGGTACTCTTGCAACATTAGTTGGTTCTGAAACATTAACTAATAAAACAATTGCTGCTGGATCAAATACAATATCTGGTTTAACGAATGCAAATTTATCTGGAACAGCTGGTATTACAGATGTAAATCTTGCTACAATCTCTACTGCAGGGAAAGTGGCTAATTCTGCCACAACTGCTACTGAACAAAATCTAGCTAATAAAATTGTGGCAAGAGATGCTAATGGAGATTTTAGTGCTGGTATCATTACAGCAGCTTTAAGTGGAAATGCTGCAACTGCAACTAAGATCGCAAATGCAAAAACTATTTATGGAAACAGTTTTGATGGAACTGCAAATTTGACTCAAACAATTGCCCCATTATATGGGGGTACAGGAAATAGTTATACAAAATTTACAGGCGCAACTAGTGCTGAAAAAACATACACGCTTCCAGATGCGAGTACGACTATATTAACAACTAATGCTTTGGTTACAGTAGCGCAAGGCGGTACAGGGGTTGCCACCGCAAATGCAAATTTGGTTTTTGCAGGTCCAGTTTCTGGAATTGCTGCTGCACCAAGTTTTAGGGCGTTAACAGCAGCAGATGTGCCAGCAGGAAGTGGTTCTTATATTGCTAATGGAACAATTGAGCAGGCAAATTCAAATTTTAATATCAGTGGTGATGGAGTTATTAAAGGAATAATCACAGCAGGTTCAATTAAAACTACAAATGGAACAAGTGCAGATTTTTTAAAGGCAGATGGTACGCTTGATAATACAGCTTATGCTATTGCAGGTGTAAATAATAATATTACCTCTCTCACAGGCTTGACTACTGCATTAAGTCCTGCACAAGGTGGAACTGGGATGGACAACGGTACTAAAAAAATTACACTTGGTGGTGATTTGGTAACAAGTGGAAATAAGATCACTTTAACTTCAACTTCTGCTTCAACTAATGTGACTTTACCTATTTCTGGAACGCTTTCAACATTGAACGGCAATGAAGCTTTTACAAATAAAACAATTAACGGCCTTACGCCAACTTCATTGGCTAGTGGATTCAAAATTGCTGGAGGTACAATAAGCAAGACATTAACTGTTTCAAATACCGCGGATATAAGTGGTACGAATACAGGTGATTTGAGCTTATCTGGTGAAAATTATTTATCAATAACAGGACAAGCTGTTACTGTAGGAGCAGTTGATTTATCAGGCACCAATGTAACTGGAACACTTTCAGCAGCTCGTTTCCCAGCATTAACTGGTGACATTACCAATACTGCTGGTTTATTGGCAACCACGATTAGTTCCAATGCAGTTACTACAGCTAAAATTGCAGATGCAAATGTGACTTTTGCTAAAATTCAAAATATAGGGTCTAAAAAATTAATTGGAAATAAAGCTGCAACAACTGGTGTAGTAGGTGAGATAGAAATTGGTTCAGGTTTAAATTTAGATGAAACTTCAGGAGTTCTATCTGCAGTGAGTTCAGGGGTTTCAAGTTTAAATGCACTTACTGGATCTACACAAACTTTTGCAACTGGTACAGCTGCAGGAGCAGGAAATGCATTTAATATTGTGAGTAGTGGAACGACACATACTTTCAATTTACCAGATGCGAGCGCTACAGTGAAAGGCGTTGTTACAACAGCCGCACAAACATTTGCAGGAACTAAAACAATTGATGCAGTGAATGTTAAAGGTGCATTGGTTGGAAATACAAGTTCAGCTACAATATCAGGTTTTAATGCTGCAATTAATTCAGTTACTTCTGCATTGACTATTAACAACACGAACGCAGCTGATTATAATGGAAGAGTTTTAGTTTGTGCTACAGGTCCTACTATTACATTTGATGCATCTAGTTTGCCAATTGGATTTACTTGTATGGTATTGCAATCTGATAATTCAGTAGTACAGTTCGTAGGAACAGTTAATAGATATAACTACGCAGCAACTTCTGGTATTTATGCCATTGCTACAGTGATGTGTTATGCTTCTGGATCTGTATTGTTAACTGGGGATGTACAATAAAATGAAGAAAATAATAGTTATATCATTTCTTTTTATTTTTTCCAACAAGAGTTGGTCTCAAACCACTTTGCCACAGTTACAATCATTACAATACAATGACATCAATTTTGGCAATGCACTTAATTTTAATGGGACTAATACATATGGTATTGGGCAAGTTTATGTGGCTGATTCTATTACTGATTTTACTATTGAATTTTGGATTAAAAACACTGGCACTGATGGTACGAATGACCGTATTTTTAGTGCCTACAATAATATTGGGTTACATATTGCTAAAAACAATACGCATTTAAAAATTCTGGCAACTGATTTGGGTGGTGCAGCTACATGGCAAATACCCTGCACTCTAGAATCAAACCAATGGGTACACATAGCGTTGGTTAAAAATTTGAATGTATTAACGGTTTATAAAAATTCAATTCAAGTAGCTACTTATTCTGTTTCAGCAACCGCACAATTGCCAACATTTTTTAGATTAGGATCAGATACAGATGGCGCAGGTGAAAATGGCAATTTCTCTATGGATGAATTAAGAATTTGGAATATTGTAAGGACAAGAGCTGATATACAAAAATATATGTATGCTATTATTGATCCCAACTTGAATCTAGGATTAAAATTATATTATCGATTTGACCAAGGTGATGCTGGTGGAACAAATACGCAAGAACTTGGCTTATATAATTCAGCTATAAATTAAAAAAATGAAAAAAATATTTTTTTTAAGCATCTGGGTATTGCTTTTTTCTGCAAAATTATTTGCGAATAATTTGATTATTGGTGCACCATCTTATAACGCTACCACAAATAAAATAACATTTTCAATTAAATGGGACAATAGTTGGCGTGTCAATTCTGGTCCTTCCAATTGGGATGCAGTTTGGATTTTTGTAAAGCGACAACCCTGTGGTATAAATGGTATATGGTCTCATGCTGTATTAAGTACGACTTCTGCAGACCATACAGTTACTGGTGCATTTGGCTTAGTGGCAGATGCTGTATCTGATGGAATGGGTGTATTTGTCCGTCGTCCTGCAGCAGCAAATAATGCTATTGGATCTTTTGCAACTACAAGTGAAGTAAGTTTACAATTAACAAACAACTATAATCCTGCACTTATTGGTTCAAGTACTAGTTCGGATAATTTTAAAGTCATTGGAATCGAAATGGTGTATGTGCCACAAGGACAATTTTATTTGGGAGACGGAAGAACAAATAATGTTAATAATTTTTCTGATGGTACAAGGAATGCTGCCAAGTTAATTACAGCAGATGTTCAAACAAGCGGATTAGGTGTATTTTCAAATTATACCAGTGCTGCAGCAAATGGGAATGTTGTAGGGTTGCCTAGTTCTTTCCCTTTGGGTTATAACGGGTTTTATTGTATGAAATATGAAATTAGTCAACAACAAATTGTGGACTATTTAAATACTTTAAACTATGATCAACAGAAAGCTCGTTTAGCAGTATGGGCAACTACCAGAGTCCCTAGTACTGTTGGAACATTTTTTACAGAAGCAGCAACTTTTCGTCAAGAAATAAAAATAGTAACCGCTGGCATTGATAATACACTTCCTGCTGTCTTTGGGCTAGGAAATCCTTACAATGCTTTTTTGGCTGCAGGCTATTTAAATTGGCAAGATCTCACTTCTTATTTAGACTGGTCAGGATTAAGGCCAATGACAGAATTTGAATATGAAAAAGCTTGCAGGGGCACAACCGAGCCTGTCGTAAATGGCTATCCATGGGGTAATACGATCATTAATACAAGTAGTGGAGGAATGAATAATTTAAATACTTCAACAGAAACTATGAGTATTGTTAATGATGGTCTATGCCATTTTAATTGGAATGGTGGACCTATTCGTTCTGGATTTGCTGCTACTTCAAAATCCAATCGATCTCAATCGGGTGCAACTTATTACGGCATTATGGAAATGGCTGGAAATGTTTTTGAACAATGTGTTGGCGGAGGTAGTGGGTATAATTATGCTGGATTTACAACTATTAATGGAGATGGTAGTTTGACCAATAACGGACTTGCCAATGTAAATGGATGGCCAACAAACGGAGGGCTAAGCTCTGGTACAATAATAAGAGGCGGGGCTTTTTATAACAATACCGGCCAAACTTATTTCTTTCAAACGTCTAATAGAAACTATTTCGGTGGACAGTCTACTAATGCAAATAACACTAGAGATAGGGCTACCGGTGGAAGAGGAGTGAGATCATTTTAAATTACAATTTTTAAATTTTGGATATGAAAAAGTATTTTTTATTGATTTTATGTTTTGCAAGTTTCTTATCGAAATTGCAAGCTAATAATCTAACTATTGGAGCTAGCACCTATTCTTCTGCAAATCAGACGTTGACATTTTCTGTTGCATGGGACAATAGTTGGTCCATCAATGTAGGGCCAAGTAATTGGGATGCAGTTTGGATTTTTGTGAAGCGTCAAAATTGTACAGGAAATAATAATTGGGTACATCAATTGTTAAGTACAAATAGTGCTGATCATCTAGCTCAAAATGGTGGTGCCACATCAACAATTGTTGCCGTAGATGCGGTATCGGATGGTATGGGTGTTTTTGTAAAAAGAATTGGTACTAATGTTGTTGGTAACGTAACTGCTCAAACAATTACGATAAAATTAGCTGGAACAAATCCTACAATAACAACTAGCTCAAGCGATAATTTTGAAGTGCTAGGAGTAGAAATGGTTTATGTGCCACAAGGGCAATTTTATATCGGTGATGGTAGACCAACCAATACGAATAATTTTTCTGCCGGTACCAATGCTCAACCATTATTAATTACTTCGGCTATTCAAGCTGCAGGGTTGGGCACTTATGATAAATATGTAAGTAAGCCTGAATATGGAAGCCCTGTGGCATTGCCAGCTAGTTTCCCACTTGGTTTTAATGGATTTTACTCAATGAAGTATGAGATTCAACAGGGTTTGGTAGTTGAATTTTTAAATACACTCACCTATGATCAACAAGTTAAAAGATTGGCACCATGGTCTAGACTTCCAAATGTAAATGGCACTTCATTTGATGAAGATTGGAATTATGTAAATGTAAAAATTACAACTGCAGGTACCTATAACACTGTACCAGCAGTGTTTAGTTGCACCTATCCTTATATTCCACAAACACATTTGAATTGGCAAGATTTAACAACAATATTAGATTGGGCAGGCTTGAGGCCAATGACTGAATTTGAATTTGAAAAAGCTTGTAGAGGCCCATTGTTACCTGTAGTAAACGAATATCCATGGGGTACAACTACAATTAATTTTATGGGAAATCCAACATCATCTGCTATAGTTTCGTTTGGAGTAAAAGAAGGTCATACGCATGGAAACTGGAATGGAGGACCTATTCGTTCAGGTTTTGCTGCAGGACCAACCACTAATCGATCTCAGAGTGCAGCAACTTATTATGGCATTATGGAGATGGCTGGAAATGTTTTTGAACAATGTGTTGGTGGAGGGAATGGATATAATTACTCCAATTTTACGAATATCAATGGAGATGGTGTTTTAGGTACCAATGGCAATAGTAATACAACCGGATGGCCAATCAATGGTGGCGTAGATGGTGGAACAATTCTTAAAGGAGGATTTTACACTACAGGCGCATCAAACCTTGCGGCATATCGAGTTTCTGATAGACAATATTATGCAGGTGATGCCTCTAATGCTCCTAATAGCAAAGAAAGAAGCACAGGTGGAAGGGGCGTTCGTTCTTATTAATTTGATAAATTTTATTTATGAAAAAATATTTATTTTTTGCAATTTTATTTTTATGTGTGCAAGAATTGTTTGCGAACAATTTAGTTATGTCAACACCAGTCTACAGTGATGTAGATAAAACAATTAGTTTTAAAATTTCTTGGGATAATAGTTGGAGAGTGTCAACTGGCCCAAGTAATTGGGATGGTGTTTGGGTGTTTGTAAAACGTCAAGCTTGCTCTAATTCAAATATTTGGGCATCCGCCTTGTTAAGCACTACTTCAAGCGATCATACAAGTTCAGCAGGAACGAATCTTTTAACTATTGATGCAGTCAGTGATGGTATGGGTGTGTTTATAAAAAGAGCTGCAAATGGCATAGGGAATATTGGTACGCACGATATTGTTTTAAAATTAAATAGCAGTTTAACTACCCAGCCTTCAATTACGACAAGTGCAGCAGATAACTTTAAAGTCATAGGAACAGAAATGGTATATGTGCCACAAGGTGGATTTTATTTAGGGGACGGTCGTGCAACAAATACAACTAATTTCTCAGGAGGCAATAATGCATCAACGCCTTTGTTTATCAATGCGGCAATTCAAACAGCAGGTTTAGGGTCGGCTGCTAATTATACTTCAAATGCAATTTATGGTTGTCCTGGAAATTTGCCTTCAACATTTCCATTAGGATACAATGGTTTTTGGTGCATGAAATATGAATTAAGTATGGTGGCGTATACAGAATTTATGAATTGCTTAAACTACGATCAACAAGCCAACAGATTGTCAAAATGGGATGGTAGGTATCCGAATCTAGTTGGTACAAACTTTGGTAATTCTTCGCAGAAAGGCTCGTTAAAAGTTTCTGTAGCCGGTACATTTAATACAGTTCCAGCCACTTTTGTAAATAATATTACTTATTCTAATTACACACCGGCTTCCTATGTTGGATGGAAGGATTTAACTGCTTATTTGGATTGGGCAGGATTGAGGCCAATGACTGAATTTGAATTTGAAAAAGCATGTCGTGGCACATTAAATCCTGTTGCAAATGAATATCCATGGGGTAATACTCAAATTACCCAGGCATTTAATACTCCAGCTAATAATGGATCAGATACTGAAAAACCAAATCAATCAGGTGAAGGTCTTTGCCTTTATGCATGGGATGAAGTCAATCAGGCGCCTTTTAGATCAGGTTATGCAGCAACTTCTTTAACAACAAGGTCATTAGCGGGCGCTACTTATTATGGGATAATGGATATGGGAGGTAATGTATTTGAACAAGTTATTGGTGGCGCTGGATATGATTATTCAAATTTTACCACTGCAAATGGAGATGGTATTCTTGCAACCAATGGAAATGCAAATACAACAGGATGGCCAACAAACAATGGAACTAATTCTGGGAACATATTAAAAGGTGGTTCAATGTATGGTGGACCTGCAGCTACTGTTCAAGTTTCAGATAGGACTTACTATGGCGGAACAACGCTCAATGATGGAACTATTGCTGGTACTGGTGGAAGAGGTATTCGTTCATATTAATTTTTAGACGACAATTAGTGTTAAAACGCTTTTTATTTATATCATTTTGCTACTTGTTAGGAGTTCCACTGTATAGTCAATATGCAGGTGGCTCTGGTGCAGGTAGTGCAAAAATTCAAATTGAGCCGAATGCTTGTTCTTTTGTCATTGATGCAAGTAAGTTGATTTATTTTGGAGGGAGTGGAAGTGGCACAAGCAAAATGAGTATACAAAATTTGGCATGTACTTATATTATTGATGAAACTACACTAATATATAAAGGGGGGAATGGGAATGGAACAAATAAAATTGGTGTTAATAATTCGGCTTGTACATTTGCTATTGACGAATCTGTTTTAATTTATAAAGGTGGAGTTGGAAGTGGAAGCAATAAATTATCAATCAGTGCAACTGCTTGTCCTGAACCAGAGCCTGCTAATATTTTTATTGGTGGTCAGTCCTCAGAAAGTTCCGCTGCTTATTTGTTAGCAAATAATATTTCAAATACGACTGGGCCATTTATTGCTACGTTATCAGATTCTAGCATTGTAAATGGGAACTGTGTGACGCTTACAACTACTGGAACTGGAGCTGTGAGCTATTCATGGACACCTATCACAGGCCTTAGTAATTCAAGTATTCAAAATCCTGTTGCAAAGCCTACAACTACAACAACTTATACAGTAACTGCAAATGGATCTTCTGTAGGTTGCCGAAACACTGCTCAAGTAACAATTACAGTATTAGGAAATTACACTGAAACGAGTATTGTTTATCCAAGTAAAATTTGCAATTCGGTTACTACAACACAAGCGCCAATATTAACAGGAATGACTAATGGTACATTTACCTCAAGTAATACTGGATTAAAAATTGATGCAAACACTGGAATGATCACACCCAATTTGAGTACAGTTGGCTTGTATACAGTGTCTTATATTTATGGCAATTGTAGCAATACTGTTACAACTACAGTTGAAATCACCAATGATTGTGCTTCAAATGTAAATGTAATTGAATACCCCAATTTATATGCAGGAGGTGCTGCAGAATTAGTAACACCAAAGACAATTTTAGTTCAAACTGCATGTGTAGCAACTTTAGATTTCGAACAACTTATTTATACTGGTGGTGTTGAGTCTTCTTTTGTTCCAAAATCAATATTGATACAAGCAGCTTGTACACCTAATATAGATTATACTCAAGTCCTATATGTTGGAGGGAATGCTGCGCCATTAAGTCCAAAATCAATTTTGATACAAGCAGCTTGTACGCCGAATTTAGATTATACACAGCTCATTTATGCAGGAGGCGTAGCGGCAGCTAATTTCCCAAAATCAATTTTAATGCAAGCGGCCTGTTCAGTTCCAGTTGGAGATAATTTTTATTTAGGAGGTTCAGGAGTAGGATATGGCAATGGTAGTTTAACGCCATCAACAAGCGCAGTCACAGGAACAGCTGTCGCTGCTACATCAGATATAACAATTTGTCCTGGTACACCAACTGTATTAGGCGCCTCAGGAGCAACAAATTATGTCTGGACACCTGCAACTGGACTTAATACAACTTCGGGCTCTAATCCAATTGCCTCTCCAAATACCACTACTACTTATACAGTAATTGGATCAGGAGCAGGTGTAGGCTGTATCAATACGGCAAAAGTCACAGTTACAGTTATAGACGATGCTTTCACAACCGTCTCTTATGGTGCTTATAATTTTGACGAGGAGGATATGAACGTAAAGAAAGTGAATTATATCAATGGTCCTTTAAATGGAACTTTCTCTTTTTCCCCAACTGGTTTATCTTTTAATACAAGCGATGGTTCATTTACTCCAGGGCTTAGTACAAGTGGTATTTATGCTATTAATTATGCCTATACAAAAGGCGTGTGTAACTATAACTATGTAACAAATATCAATATCACCAAGTTACCTCCTACAATAAATTATACTACACCAGCGAAGTTTTATATCAATTATAATGGGGTGTCTTTTACACCAGCAAACACAGGAGGAACTGCTGAAATTTTTGAACTAATGGATGCATTGCCTACGGGCTTAAATTTTAACACATTAACTGGCGTCATATCTGGTACCCCAACACAATTAGTCGATAATTTAGCAATACGTGTACGAGCAGCTAATTACCGAAAAGATGCTTCTATTAATTGGAGTGAAATAACAACGCTATCACTTTCTGTAAAAAAACCTACTATCACTTTAGGAGCGGCTTCAATAGCTAGTTTAAACACTACCTATGGCGCTCCATCTATTGAAAGAAATATAATGGTTCAGGGGGACGATATTATTAATTATGTAACAGTAACTGCTCCTGCAGGATTCGAGGCATCTGTTCAATCAAACACTGGGTTTGGTGATGAAATTAAAATGTATCCAACAGCTGACCATGTTATATCACAACCCTTATATGTGAGGTTAAAGCGAACCACCAATGTAGGCAATCATAGTGGATCCATGCAATTAACATCAACTAGTGCCGATAATCAATCAGTTGCCATTGCTACGAGCTATGTGGCACCAGCCACTTTAACTATTTCGGGAAAGTATTTTCAAAAATTTTATGGTTCTAAAATAACTTTAGGAACTGGAAGTAAATATTTTACTGCAACAGGACTAATGAATAATGAAACGATTGGTTCTGTCACTATTACGCCTTCTGGTGGAACAGCAGTGGATGATGCAGTAGGTTATTATACAATTACACCATCTGTCGCAACTGGTGGAAGTTTTTCATCTTCTAACTACAATATCAATTATACGCCTAGTCAATTTCAAGTTGTGTATAGTCTTTACAATTTCAATATGACCGGGACTACTAGTAATTGGGTTAAAGGGACTGTGCCTATACCAAAGATTACGAATCTGATTGTAAGTAATATTACAAAAACAGCAGCAACCATTGCTGGAAAAATTCCAAGTTCATTTGTGCATGTTGAATCCTATGGTGTATGTTATAGTACAAGTATCAATCCAACAATTAACGATACAAAAATCGTAAGTGATTCAAATGTGCCAGGCACATTTAATTTGAGTATGACTTCATTAAATTCTGGAACAAAATATTTTGCAAGAGTATTTATCACTATAGGCAATACAACTTTCTATAGTCAGAATATTAGATTTAAAACAGTAGATCCATAAAGTGTAATTAAAATATGGTTAAGTATTATCTACTATTTCATCTTTTATTCATTTTATCAGTCAATATAGTGGATGCTCAAATAGTAACTGTCCCTTTTCAAGCATCCAATCATGCTTTAAAATTTGCGAATGCATTAGAGTTTGATGGTGTAAATGATTATGTGAATGTTGCCAGGCCAGTGGGAGACGATTTTACTATTGAATATTGGATAAAGACTATACAAGTTGGCACTTCAGGTGGAATGTGGTATAATGGAGTAGGTATTGTGGATGCAGAAGTTGGAGGGGGTACTAATGATTTTGGTACATCCTTAAATGGTTCGAAGTTGGCTTTCGGAATAGGCAATCCAGATTACACCATTATTAGTAATGCAAGTATCAATGATGGAACTTGGAAGCATATTGCGGTGACACGTACAAAAAGTACAGGAGCAGTAGCTATTTATATTAATGGTGTTTTAGATAAATCTGGAACATGTGGTAATGTTGGTACTTTATCTGCGCCTGGTTATTTAAGATTAGGGGGTATGCAGACTGCTGTAAATTATTTTGATGGAGCATTAGATGATATTAGGGTTTGGAATGTCGTAAGAACACAAGATCAAATTGCAACCAATATGAATCAAGAATTAAATGGTGATGAGTCTGGATTGGTTGCCTATTTCAAATGTAATCAGGGAATACCAAATGCCACAAACACTAGCATTACAACTTTATTTGACGAGACAACAACTTATCATACAGCATTGACCAATTTTACATTGACTTCAACTAATAGTAATTTTGTATTTGGCAAATTAAATACAAGTGTCGTTTCAGAAGGTCTTTTAGTATATGTAGATCCTGCTGTCAAAAGATCCTATATTGGGTCAGGTACTACATTTTATGATATTAGTTTGAATGCAAACAATGCAACTTTGTCAACTACAGCTCCTGTTTTTAATACTTCCCCTAAAAGATTTACATTCAATGGCACTACTAATAATTATATTAGTCTAGCTGCCTCAAAATTTAATACCACCTATACAGGCAAAACGATTATGATAGTAGCTAAAATGGATCCGGGTTTTGGCACGAGTCAATTTAGAGCCTTATTTGGGTCCTCGACTGGGAATAGGAATTTTAATTTTTATATGTATCATAATGGTACAAACTATGTACTACATTTTTCAGCTGGAGGGTCTGGTACATTTAGTGATCCAATTTCCGTTAGTACTAACCAATGGATGGTATTGGCAGCTGCTCAGGATGCGACTACTACTACGTATTATTTGAATGGAGTAAAAGTGGGTGTGACTTCAATGCCTCTAGCACAATACGGAACTAATACAGAAGAAAATATTGGTAAAGCAGATAATTATTGGCTTGGAGATTTAGGTCCAGTATTAATATATAAAAGATGTTTGTCTGAATCGGAAATTGTGAAAAATTTTAATGCACTAAAGTCAAACTTTGGCTTATAAATTCATCAAGTATGAAAGGAATAGTAATTATTTTGGTTTTTATCTGTATAAACGTTTCTGCACAAAACAATAGAATTTTTGGCGCTCAAAACGTAACAAAAATCAATCCCGAAGAATTTAATAAAATTATACCAGGCTCTATACTTTATTTGGATGCTGCAAACACATCAAGTTATAGCGGTACGGGTACTTTGTGGAATGACTTAAGTGGTAATGCTAATCATTTGACTATTCCTACCACTTTAGCGAGTAGCTATACCAGTGCTAATAGCGGTTCATTTTTATTTAGTCAATCTAGTGCTAATTCAATTGAAAAAACTACCCTAAACAATTTTTCACTTTCAGGTAATGCAATTACTGTTGAGGTATGGGTTAAAAGAGTCGCCACTAACGATTATCAATTTTGGTTTTCAGATAATACAGCAAAATATAGATTCGGCACTACTAGTAACGGCAATCTTTTTTGGAATATGGGAAGTAGATCGGATAGGTCAAGTGCTGCTTATACAGTTCCAACAGGTGTTTGGAAACATATTGTCGTAACAGGTGGATTAGAGGGAGGCACAATTGTTTTACGTTATTACGCAGATGGGGTATTAGTACATTCTAATAACGAAGGCATTGCAAGTTTACCAAGCATTACGAGTTTACTTATTGGTTGTGGAGAAATTAACTCAGTCTATTTATTAAAAGGTAATTTAGCTGTTTGTAGGGTGTATGCAAAGGCACTTACTCCGTCAGAAATCACACAAAATTTTAATAAGGAAAAAACACGTTACGGTTTATAAATTTATTTAAAAAGCACATACACCCCCCAGCTCATTACATAAGCCAATCCTGTCATCATTAAAAATTGAATGGTTGGCCATTTCCAAGATCCAGTTTCTCTTTTCACAATTGCGAGTGTACTCATACATTGCATCGCCAAAACATAAAAGACCATTAAAGAAAGCGCTGTTGCTAAACTATAAACAGGACGACCATCAGGCCAAACAGATGCTCGTAGTTTCTCTCTTAAACTACTGTTATCATCTTCTTCAACACTATATAATGTAGCCATGGTGCCAACAAATACTTCGCGAGCTGCAAATGAAGTAATGAGTGCTATGCCAATTTTCCAATCATAACCCAATGGCTTGATCACTGGTTCAATTTTTTTACCTAATAAACCAGCATAAGAATTGGCTAACTTTTCGGTATTATATTGTTTTTCTATTTGATCTTGTTGTATTGGATTGGCTTTGATCGCCATCGCATATTGCGTATCAAGTTGTTCCATTTTTTTACTGGGCCCGTAAGAACTTAAAAACCACAATAATAGACTAATGACAATGATTACCTTTCCTGCATCTACGACAAAAATCTTTGCCTTTTGAATCATGGTCATACCAATATTACCCCAACGTGGTGCACGGTAGACAGGTAGTTCTAAAATAAAATAACTCTTTTCTTTAATCTTGATAAAAAACTTAAGAATAAAGCTTGCGACTAAAGCCATTACAATACCTAATAAATATAGCGCCATCATTACTAATCCTTGTAAACTTAAAAAACCAAAGTACATCCGATCGTCTATAACTAGTGAAATGAGTATTGTATATACTGGTAATCTTGCACTACAACTCATAAATGGTGTCACCAATATGGTGAGTAAGCGCTCTTTTTTATTTTCAATATTTCTTGCACTCATGATAGCTGGAACTGCACAAGCAAAACCACTTATCATAGGCATGACGCTCTTGCCGTTTAATCCAACTTTGCGCATAAGCTTATCACTTAGGAAACTAATCCTTGCCATATAGCCAGTGTCTTCAAGTAAAGTGATTAGTCCAAATAGGATCATAATCTGCGGCACGAATATGACTATACCACCAATGCCCGCTACCAAGCCATTGACTAAAAGATCTTGCCACCATGCTGTTGGTAAAACTTGATTTAAATAAGTAGTGATATTTGTAAAGATCCATTCAATGCCATCCATAGGGAAAGAAGCCATCCAAAAAACAGACTGAAACAGGAGGAACAATACAGTGAGTAAAATAAAATACCCACCTATTCGATGTAAAAAAATATTATCTAAACGGTCTGTTCTTTTTTTCTTTGCACTAGGGTCGGGCTCAGTCACCCATTTTTTCATCAATTCTTGAATTCGATGATAACGTTGTAAAATTTCTTGAGCCTGTGTCTTAGTATGGTTAAAATCATTTTCAATTTCTATCTGCTCAATATTATCCTGCATTTCCTGATCTAATGGAAAAGTTTCATGGTGCATCAGATAATGTAAAGCGGCGTAATCACTATGTGTTGGGTAAGTTTTTTTAAACGCATTAATAGCGTTTGGTGCCAAATTCTTATTATCAATGAAACTTTCTTGATTTTTTGAACGGGGTGTTTCAATGATTTGAGCTAAAACTTTTTTTAATTCACTTAGTCCTTTATTTTTTCTTGCATCTACTGCAATCACTGGTATGCCTAAATCAGTTTGTAAGCCAGCGATATCAATTTTAATACCTTTCTTTTGTGCAAGGTCATTCATGGTAAGCGCCAGGACCACGGGGATTTTTAAATCAATAATCTGACTACAGAAAAGTAAATTTCTTTTTAAATTGCTAGCATCTGCTACTAATAATATTACATCTGTTTTTACTTCTTCATCTACGCCCATTAAGACTCGGTAAGCCACCCACTCATCTTCTCTTTTTGGGTAAAAACTATAGGTGCCAGGTAAGTCAATTAATGTACTTTGGTGAGGGCCAATTTTTACATCCCCTGTTTTCTTGTCTACTGTGACACCAGGGAAATTGCCTACTTTTTGTTGTAAGCCGGTTAAGGCATTAAAAAGCGAACTTTTTCCACTATTGGGATTCCCCACTAAGGCGATATGTATACCTGCTTTCACGATTCGTCGCAAAGCTAGCCATTAAGCCTAGCTAGTACTTACGAAATAAGAAATTGAAACTGCTAAAACGCCATGACTTTTAGCAGTTTTTTGTAGATATTGGTGGCGAAACTAGTGTCCATTGCTTAATTTTGTGTTTCAAATTTGAACTATGCGTCCAATATGCACTTTGCTTTTACTATTAATCGCTTTTTGTAGTTTTGCTCAAAAGCAAAATAAGTCCGATCGTCAATTGATTAAAAACCTTAAAACACATGTTCAATATTTAGCAAGTGATGTGTTAGAAGGCCGTCGTGCAGGTAGTTTGGGAGAGCAAATGGCAGTGGATTATATTATTGCACAATATGAGGCTATCGGGATGCAACCCATGGGAGAACAGGGATTTGTTCAGTCATTTCCAATCAATGAGGGTAAAAAATGGGGAACACAATCGTTTTTGAAAGTTAACAATCAATCTATGGTCTTTGGGACCGATTTCTTCACTATCTCTTCAGGACTAAATAGTCGATTTACAACCAAATCTACCCTTGCATTAGAAGAAGCAAATCAAGTTTGGTTTAAAGATTTACAAGAGGTTTTGGAAGAACAGCAAAGCAATCCACATTTTGATTTGCAAGATTGGATCAAGTCAACAGCAGGTTCAATGCAAGAGAAAAATGCAAAGGCACTATTCTTGTTCAATAGTGGGACCTTAGTTGACAATATTCAATTTAATAAGTTTGACACTAGTAAGGCCCTTGCTATACCTGTCGTATATATTACAAAAGATGGCTTCAAGAAATATTTTAATGACGAGTTGGGTACTTTTGATATCGATGCAAATTTGATTTTGGAATATCAAAATCGCACTGCAAAAAATGTAGTTGCTTATATTGATAATAATGCAGCCCATACGATTGTGCTTGGGGCGCACTTAGATCATTTAGGGTATAATCAAGATAAAAATGCCTTAGATTTAAATGGGGATGTGCGTAATGGTGCTGACGACAACGCCAGTGGAACTGCAGCTCTAATTGAATTAGCGAAAATATTAAAGAAGTCTTCAAACAAGGGGGATGCGTATAATAAAAACAATTATTTAATCATTCATTTCTCTGCCGAAGAATTAGGATTGATTGGAAGTAAGTACTGGTTAGAAAATCCGACGATCAAAACTAGTTATAATTATATGGTAAACATGGACATGGTGGGTAGGTATGATGCGACTAAAAAAATGAGCCTAGGTGGATATGGCACTTCTAGTAAGTGGTCTGAGATTATTCAAAAAACACCTACTACATTATTATACACGATTGATAGTGCAGGAACAGGGCCAAGTGATCATGCGAGCTTCTACAGAAAAGATATACCAGTTTTATTTATGTTTACAGGTAGCCATTCAGATTACCATAAAGCGACAGACGACTGGGATAAAATCAACTTCATTGGTCAAAAAGACATCCTTCGTTTTGTACAAAATATTGTGAAGACAACTAACACTTATGGCAAGCTTGATTTCTTAAAAACGAGGGAGGCGGCCATGGGACGTAGCACTAAATTTACTGTGAGTTTAGGTGTGATGCCAGATTACGCCTATACAGGCACTGGACTTAGGATTGAGGGCGCTTCAGCAGGCAAATTAGGAGAAAAGTTAGGCTTAAAAGCAGGGGATATTTTGCTTCAAATGGGAGATTATAAGTTCATTGATGTGATGAGCTATATGACTACTTTGTCTAAATTTAAAAAAGGGGACAAAACATTTTTAGTCTACAGAAGAGGAACGGAAGAAGTTAAAGTGGACATTGAGTTTTAATGTAAATTTATACAGTGAGCGCTAAATTAATTTTAAATCAGGAAGAGATTAACGAACAAGATTTTGAGGGTTCTCGCATCTTGGGCATCACGGCGCCTATCAAAAATTATCAGTTTTGTATTTTGCTGAATCAATGTATGGGTTTTGAATTTCGATTTAATCCAAATCATGAAATTGCTTTAAAGCGTAAAAACAGAACCTATTATTTTTCGATGTATGAAGGCTATGAGCCTAACACAACTATCGGACATTTTGTATACCATAATCAATTTGATGGAGAGTATTTATTGCCTGAATTAAAGCACATGGACTTTATTTGGTGGATTCGTGGCGAGTGGATTGAGGACGAAAAAGTAAAAGATATTTTACATACTATTCGAAATATAAAAGGTGTCCAACTCGTGGCAGAATTAACCCCTGAACAAATCAAAAATAAAGGGCATTTAATTTTTGAATAGTCCATTTATAGCTAATACATATACACTGGCTAATACTAAGTAAGTGTAACAGATTTAAGCATTTACTTGGATTCTTTTTTCACTTAAATCTGTACAAAAGCCTATTGGCGTTGTATTTGAGATCCCTGCCTCTTTCAAAATATTTTGCACTTCAATTAAAGCATCTGGTGCAACGGCGATCAATAATCCACCATTGGTTTGTGGATCGGGTAAGAGCTGAAATGCTTCCATGACATTTACACCTGTACCAAAATTAACTTGTTTATTATAGGCATTCCAGTTTCGGTAAGTAGCATCAGGGATAGCTTTTTGTGCAATGTATTTTTTTGTAGCTTCTAGAATAGGTAATTGATTATAATGTATTGTAGCTCCTAACTTACTTCCCTCCATCATCTCTATTAAATGTCCTAAAATACCAAATCCAGTGACATCAGTCATAGCATGTACCCCTTTTATTTTTCCAAGTGTAGCACCTACTTTATTTAAAGTCGTTAATTGTTTTACTAATAATTCCAGGTCTGTTGTTTCAATCAATCCTTTTTTTTGAGCAGTTGCTAAAATACCAACACCCAATGGTTTAGTTAATAGCAAAATATCTCCTGACAATGCACTATTGTTTCTCTTTAAATTTTCAATAGCAACCATCCCATTCACCACCAATCCAAAAATTGGATCTTTACTATCTATACTATGTCCACCCGCCATCACAATACCCGCTTCTGCACAAACAGCTCTTGCTCCCGCCATCACTTCTTGTGCTGCTGAAACAGGGATCGTATCTATTGGCCAGCCCAATACAGCTAATGCAAATAAAGGGTTCCCGCCCATGGCATACACATCGCTAATGGCATTGGCCGCAGCAATTTGTCCAAATTGAAAGGGATCATCTACGATTGGTAAAAAGAAATCCGTTGTACTGATAAACGCATTGGTTTCATCAATCTGATATACTGCAGCATCATCTTTTGTGTCATTGCCTACCAATAATTTTGGTGTAGTAATGCCAACGCTATGCTGGGCTAATATTTCTGAAAGTATTGCTGGAGCTATCTTACATCCACATCCGGCACCTTTACTATATTCAGTTAATTTTGTTTTCATATTTATTTTATCCATTGTAGCGTACCAAAGTTAAAGGCTTCTTCTATACCACCGTTTAAAACTAATTGTCCTTCTTGATTGACTTCTTTAACCACGGCTTCAAAAGAACGTGTACCTGAATTAAATTTTTGTAATTGCTCTTTTTTATACAAAGCTTCATTGTATCTTCTTAGCTGTGCTTGGGCGTTTCCGGCAAGCCAATCATTGATTTGTATTTTTAAATGGTTTGATAAGCGATCAATTAGCCATTTTCTGTCCCATGTTTTACCCGTTATTTGTTTTAATGAAACAGGATTTGGGGCATCTTTAAATAGTGTTTGATTTACATTGATACCTATCCCAATCACCGACCATTTGATTTGTGTTCCTCTTAGGCTATTTTCAATTAAAATGCCTACTGCCTTTCTGTCACGCCAATAGAGGTCATTAGGCCACTTTATTTTCACTTCATCAACTGCAATTTCACAGAGAAAGTCAAAAACACCCAATGAAACAGCTACTGAAAGACCGAAGCTGTTCGTGAATTCAGTCTTATCCCACCTTAAAGCATAGCTTATTAGGATATTTTGGCCATTTTCACTTTCCCAGAATTTGCCCATCTGTCCTTTTCCCTTTTCTTGAAAATCAGTTGTAAAGGCACTGCCAGAAATGGCTTGTCCTGATCTAATCTGATCCATGGCATAGATATTGGTACTTTCTACTGAAGGCAGTTCTATGAGCGGTTCACCCAAAATGTTAAATGGTGTGGCTAGTGGCAAAGAATTGTTATTTTTGTAAAGTTAGTTTCTAAAATTTTCAAAACCATTATTCAGGCGATCTTGGATAAAAAAGGAGAAAATGTCATTAGTCTTGATCTTAAAAAAGTTCATGAAGCTGCAGCAGACTTCTTTATTATTTGTGAAGCAAATAACACGACGCAATTGAAAGCGATAGCAGATTTTGTCGACTATGAAGTAAAGCACAAATGTGGTGATCTTCCATATAAAACAGAAGGTAAACAAGGCGGCCAATGGTTACTCATTGATTATATCAATGTAGTCGTACACATTATGCATCCTGATGCTCGAAATTTTTATAAATTAGAAGAGTTATGGAGTGATGCAGATATGAAAACGCATGAGGATTAATCAACAATAGAATAAACTAAATTCATTTCTAGTTGTTTATATAAAAAGCAGTAAACGCAATCATACTATGTCAGATATAAAAAATAATAAAAAGAAAAATTCCCCAATGGGAGAAGGTCCTAAAATGCCCAAATTCAATATTTACTGGATTTATGGATTAATAGCCTTGTCTCTTTTTTCGGCGCGCTTTTTTCAAATGTCACCTGAATTAACCACAACTACTGAACAAGAGTTTAAACAAGTCATGTTGATGAGGGGAGATGTGGAGCGTATAGATTTAGTGCAAAACAAAGAAATAGTTCGTGTATACATTAAGCCTGATAGTATTAACAAGGATTATTATGTACAAAAATTTAAAAAGAAATTAGACAAGGCGAAAGTAAAGGGTGTCCCTTTATTTGAGTTCAGTGTGACGGATTGGAATAGTTTTAATGAACGTTTACAAAAATTTTACGAGCAAAAAGGTATCCAAGAAGTGCCTCAGAATACCATCAAAGAAGGAGAGTGGTTTGGTCCTATTGCCAATACAATATTCACTATGCTTATTATTGTAGTGATTTGGGTTTTAATGATGCGTAAAATGGGTGGTGGTGCTGGCGGAAGCGGTGGAGGCCCAGGTGGCATATTTAATGTAGGTAAATCAAAAGCCACCTTATTTGAAAAGGGTGGCACTAAAGTGAATATTACTTTTGCAGACGTGGCTGGATTAGAAGAAGCTAAGGAAGAAGTAATGGAAATTGTAGACTTCTTAAAACAACCTAAAAAATATACGGCTTTAGGAGGTAAAATTCCAAAAGGTGCATTATTAATAGGTCCTCCAGGAACAGGTAAAACCTTATTAGCAAAAGCTATGGCTGGAGAAGCGCAAGTGCCATTCTTTAGTTTAAGTGGTTCAGACTTTGTGGAAATGTTTGTAGGGGTTGGAGCAAGTCGTGTGCGTGATTTATTCAAACAAGCAAGAGAGAAAGCACCATGTATCATTTTTATAGATGAGATAGATGCGATAGGACGTGCTCGTGGTAAAAACGCCATGATGAGCAATGACGAACGTGAAAACACATTGAATCAATTATTAGTGGAGATGGATGGTTTTGGTGGAGACACTGGAATTATTATCCTTGCTGCTACTAATCGCCCTGATGTATTGGATGCAGCATTATTAAGACCAGGTCGTTTTGATCGTCAAATTTCTATCGATCGTCCAGACGTAAAAGGTCGTGAAGAAATATTCAAAGTACATTTAGGCCCTATCAAGGTTTCTGAAAGTTTAGACATACATAAACTAGCAGAACAAACACCTGGTTTTGCTGGTGCTGATATTGCCAATGTTTGTAACGAAGCTGCCTTAATTGCTGCACGTAAAGGCAAGTCAGGCGTAGAAATGAAAGATTTCCAAGATGCAATTGATAGGGTGATTGGAGGATTAGAGAAAAAGAATAAAATCATTTCAAAAGAAGAGAAAGAAGTGATTGCTTACCACGAAGCTGGTCATGCAATTTGTGGATGGTTCTTAGAGCATGCCTATCCATTGTTAAAAGTTACGATTGTACCAAGAGGTACAGCTGCATTAGGTTATGCGCAGTATACACCTAAAGAACAATATTTGTATACCATTGAGCAATTAACTGATCAAATGTGTATGACATTAGGTGGGCGTGCTGCAGAACAAATTTTCTTTGGTAAAATTTCTACTGGCGCATCGAATGACTTACAACAAATCACAAAGATGGCTTATTCGATGGTAACTACTTATGGCATGAATGAAAAAATTGGCAACGTGAGTTTTTATGATCCTGCTCAAGAAAGTAGTTTCCAAAAACCTTTTAGCGAGGAAACTGGAAAAATAATTGATGAAGAAGTACGTAAAATGATTGACGCTGCTTATCATAGAACCTTAGATTTACTACAATCTAAAAAGTCCGAAGTAGAGAAACTAGCTCAAGCACTTTTAACAAGGGAGGTATTACATAAATCTGATGTTGAGGAGTTAATTGGAGATCGTCCATTTGAAGAGAAAAAAATTCTTGAAGAGACAATATTAGCGGCAGATTCAAGTGATCAGTTTGCACCAGGTGAAACGACGATTGTTCAAGCTTCAGACGCATCTGAAGATGTGATTGAAAATGCAAATGCAACCATTCAAGCTGCTGATGCAACAGATAATAACGAATAATTTGTAAATGGAATCACAAGGCGCAAGACATAAAATATTGCAGAAGATAAAACAGGCATTGAAAGATCCAGTGCCTGTTCCTTTTCCTGATCAAGTGGCTGACACGCCTATTTTTATTCCCACTGAAAAAGAAATGGCCATAGAATTTGCTCAAAAGTTTACTGAACTCTTGGGCAAATTTGTGTATTGTGCAGACGAACAAGAATTAATTGGACAACTAAATGCATTGATTATTGCTAAGGGGTGGAATAAAATTTATTCAAATGAAGCAGCCTGGTTGGATAAGATGATAGCTTTAAAATTTGATCCTGTTACTACAGATGATTTAACAGATTGTGATGCTGCAATTACTTTATGTTCACATTTAGTGGCAAGAACTGGAACTATTGTATTAACCAGTAAAGATTTAAGCGGTAGAACCTCAAGCGTCTATGCACCTATTCATATTTGTATTGCTTACGCAGATCAACTTGTCTATGACATATCAGATAGTTTAGTCAATTTTAAAGATCATCCGGAAACCTTTCCTTCTATGATTAGTTTTGCTACAGGACCGAGTCGTACTGCTGACATTGAAAAAACATTAGTAGTAGGCATTCATGGTCCAAAAGAAGTTTATTGTTTTTTAATTGATAATACGCTTGATTAATCTATTGTTCAAATCAAATCTTTTACATGGTATTGGCAACTGGCAAAAAAGTATACTTTCTCTCCGACTTTCATTTAGGGGCACCTACTGAAGTAGAAAGTAGAAAAAGGGAAGACCGCTTGGTTCGCTTTTTACAAGATGCACGTAAGGATGCAGCAATGATTTTTATTGTAGGCGATATATTTGATTTTTGGTTTGAATACAAAACTGTGGTACCAAAAGGCTATGTTAGATTGTTAGGTACCCTTGCACAAATAGCTGACGAAGGTATTCAATTGCATATTTTTACAGGGAATCATGATTTGTGGATGAATGATTATTTGTCAAAAGAATTAAATGCAAAAGTATATTTCGAACCTCATCAATTTAATTTCAATGATACGTCCTTTCTTATAGGTCATGGTGACGGACTGGGCCCAGGAGATAAAGGTTATAAGCGCTTAAAGAAAATATTTACCAACCCGGTTTGTCAATGGTTATTTAGGTGGCTACATCCTGATGCAGGGATTCAGTTGGCCAATTATTTCAGTCAAAAAAGTAGAGCAAAAACAGGTAATTCAGACGAAATATTTTTAGGTGAAGACAAAGAGTGGTTGATTCTTTATACGAAAGAAAAAGCTAAAACGATGTCGGTGGATTTTTTTGTATTTGGACATCGTCATTATGCCATTGATTTTAAGATCAACGATAAGAGCAGGTATATTAACTTAGGGGATTGGATTCGATTAAATACCTATGCAGTTTTTGATGGTCAAAACATGCAATTATTAACTTGGGAGAAAACCTAATAAAAAATGAACTTAAATCAACAAATATTAAGTAATTCATTGAGAAGCTATCTATTTATAGTTGGTATTCTGTTGGTTACCTTACTTATTAAAAGATTGATTTCACGTTTTTTTGCAAGTTTGATTTATACCTGGGTGGACAAAAAGAATCATTCTGAATTAAGAAAAAGTCATGTACACAGACTATTGGTTCCTATTGAGCAATTTTTATTATTCTTAGTAGCAATCATTGCATTATATGAATTGAAATTTCCAGCTGCATGGGACCTGAAAATTTTCAAATTGAGTTTGCAGCTTCTTTTAGAATCAAGTATTAAGTTCGTTTTCATTATTTTATTGATTCGTGTGGGTATTCGCACATTAGAATTCATCTCGATCATTTTAGAAAACAAAGCAAGTTTAACAAAAGATCTATCTGACGATCAATTGGTTCTTTTTTTTAGAGATTTTTTTAAGGTTATTATTTATATCATTGGTATACTAATGGTCCTGAGGTATGTTTTCAACGAAAGCATTGGCAACTTAGTGACAAGCTTAAGTATTGTAGGTGCTGCAGTGGCTTTGTCTACTAGAGAAAGTTTAGAAAATATAATTGCTTCCTTTATAATCTTTTTTGACAGACCCTTTACCATTGGCGATCTTGTTAAAGTAAGTGGCTTCACAGGTACTATTGAAAAAATTGGCTTAAGAAGTACGCGCATTCGCACGCAGGAAAAAACTTACATTTCTGTTCCTAATAAGCAGATGGTAGATTCTATTGTAGATAATATTTCACTAAGAACGGAACGTAAGATTGAGATGGATCTTCAATTAAGCGCACAAACTACAGCTAAAGCAATGGAAAATTTTGCGAATCATATGAGAACATTACTCCAAACACAAGATGGTATAAATGCATCAAGTGTTTTTGTAGCAGAATCAGGTAAACAATTTCATAGTTTACATGTAGAATGTTTTGTTCCCATAAAAATTGATATTAATGCTTTTCAAATGATTAGGGAGCGTTTAAACCTTGCCGCGATTGAATATGCTAATGCTAATCAAATCCAGTTTTCAGAAAAAGGTTAAATTAAAGACTTGCTTTTAGTGACACTAAGAAGTTTCTAATATCTTTTAAATTGGTTAATAAAGATAAATTCTTGTTGCCTTTTTCTTTATTGTTTTTCAAATAAGTTTTTGCACCATCAATGGAATATTTCTTCTCTCTAAGCAAATAGTAAATTTGCTTGAGGAATTCAATATCCTGCGCACGAAAAAGTCGATCACCTTTTCTTGTTTTACGCGGCTGTAATTGCTTGAACTCTTTTTCCCAGTATCGGATTAATGAAGTGTTTACATTAAACCATCCTGCTACTTCACCAATAGGGTAATATAATTTTTTTGCTAGTGTAGCGGTATCTGGCACATTGATTTTATCAATCTCTTGATCCATGTCAGCAAATGCCTTCCTGCCTCTTTTGTGTAAAATATTCCTATTGATATAGGTCATGGGTGTTCTTGATACAGAAGGTAATTCCGCATCAGTAGGTTCAACCAAACTTGATGTATTAGCTTCGCTGTCAGGTTCCGCTATTTCTTGATTCAAATTGTTTACAGTTTGGTAAATAGGTTTGCGGTATTGAGGAAGCGATTTTTTTTGCTTGATACTTTTGGCTTGTTTTGGTGCAGCAATATGAACTGGAGTATTTGTCTCCATGCCAAATAAATCTAATTGCTGTAATGGTTTTGCCATAGTTCAAAGGTAGGATTCTATAGAGATTAAGATAAGACTATACATGATTGGTGGATAAATTGTTAAGTATGTATTAATTTTGCCCATGCGCATTTTTA
>CAZBJP010000004.1:35801-55728 GCA_964492205.1 uncultured Sediminibacterium sp. | reverse complement strand
AGGTCATTTTAGTGGTAGGTTAACAGCAGGATTAGTAGGTGCAGGCGTCATTGCAAAAAAAATATTAAATGGCATAGACATCCAAGCTTCGATATTAAGTATTGGGGGCGAAACTGATTTGGAGAAAGGGTTGCAAAATGCGATTGATCAAAAAGATAGTGTGGGCGGAATTGTAGAATGCGTGGTAAAGGGCTTGCCAATCGGTTTAGGAGAACATTTTTTTGATTCGGTTGAATCTTTGATCAGTCATGCTGTTTTTGCTATTCCAGCAATTAGAGGTATTGAATTTGGCACTGGGTTTGCTGCAGCAAAAATGTTTGGTGTAGAGCATAATGATGCCATTTTGGATGCTTCTGGTAAAACCAAGACCAATCATGCAGGTGGTGTGGTTGGGGGCTATTCTAATGGAAATGACTTAGTGTTCAGGATTGCAGTGAAGCCAACATCCTCTACGCCAAAAACACAACATACTTGGAATTGGGATACCAACGAACAGGAAGATTTTTCAGTAAAAGGTAGGCATGATTTATGTATTGCATTAAGAGTGCCTGTTGTATTAGAAGCGGTAACAGCGATGGTCATTGCAGACTTGATGATGATTGATCAGCGTTTACCGAGGATTATTAAATAACAAAAAATAAAAAAAGAATGGAGAGCGAATTTATATATCATGTGACCACAGCGAAAGCTTGGGAACAAGCACTAGCAAAACAAAGTTATGTACCAGAGGCATTTGAAAAAGATGGCTTTATTCATTGTTCAATCGAAAGACAGATTGAGGGAGTGCTTGAAAGATTTTTCCAAGGACAAACTGGATTGGTGAAACTCAAAATCGAAAAAGCAAAAGTGCAAAGACCCGTTTTATTTGAACTAGCAGAGGATTTGAATGAATTGTTTCCGCATATTTACGGTCCATTAAATTTGGATAGCGTAGTTGCAGTGACACCAATTTAAGCGTATGCAAAAAGTAAAATATAGCAGAAGCATCAATTATGCGTTTCAATCGCTGTTAGCAGGATGTCTGTTTTTGCTTTTTACATCAAGCATAGAAGCGCAGCAGATATACTCCAATACACTTACTACTGAAAACTACCTTGATAGCGTCAATATCAAGCGCTATAAACATAAAATTGATACCAATAGGATAAAGATTGAAATCAATCACATTGAAGGGGTATCAAGTTTTTACAGTAAAAGTCTAAATGGTACAAAAACTGCTACAGGAGAACGATTTTACAATAACAAGTTCACTGCAGCTTGTAATTTATTCAAATTAAACACAATCGTTAGGGTCACTAATTTACAGAATGGGAATACGGTTTTGGTTAGGATCAATGACCGAATGCACCCTAATATGTTAAGAAAGGGCAGGGTGATAGATTTAAGTCAATCTGCAGCTAAAGAGTTGGTTTTCAAGTCAAAAGGATTAGTGAGAGTAATGGTAGATGCTATTGGATATTCAAAAACAAACCCAAAATTAGACCAGTAATCCTTTTATAAAAAATTTCAATAATTCGTCTTTTAAACCTAATTTTGTGAGACATTTAACAAACAAATTATATGAAGAAATTATTATTTTCTCTTATTGCTTTGGGTTTAATTATTTCTGCTCAAGCTCAAGAGGGCGTAAGCGGAAAGAAAAAAACATCTATCACTGCTAGATATACTGCCTTAGATTATGGTACTGCAAAAAAGGTACAAAATGGATCAATAGGTGGTGTTATAAATGATAGAAAATGGGGGCAATTACCTAGTACAAAGAAAGCTTTAGGTATTGGCTTTATTACTACACACAATAGTCAAGTAGATATTTTTTCAAATATTGATGTTTCTATCACAACGATGCCTGATGTTGTGGTAACTGCATTTACAGGCTCATCTGAATATTTTTATGCTTCTTTTGAATCTGGTTTAAATGTAAAAATGTTCAAAAGTGATTATCGTGTGAATCCTTATTTGACTGCAGGTCTAGGTGTTCGTAGTTTTGATTTGAGTAAATTTGGTGCATATGCTCCAGTTGGATTTGGTTTACAAATCAAGACTTTTAAAGGGTCTAATTTAAATATTACTGCAACTTATGCTACAAAGATGTCTAAGTCTTTTGTGCCTTCTTATAATTATGGGTTAAGCTATAGTTTCCCATTAAATTAAAAAAAATAACATGTCAAAAAAAGCAATTAGCTTAACGTTTATTTTATTTGCTACTTTAATTGGCAATGCGCAAGATAAAAAAGTAAATAAAAATAAACCAGCTTCAATTGCTTTGAAAGCATCTATATTGAATTTTAAGAAAACCCCTCTTACGGAGGGGTTAACTGTTTATGCACCTTCTGTTGGCCTTCAGTTTTTTAAAGGCTTATCACCTAGGTTAGATGGTGTTGTCAATCTTGACATAAGTAGTTTAAAGTATCCTTATTATGTCTCTTCTGGACAACCTAAGGCTAGTACCAATTCAGTTTATGCCGCATTTGATACTCGATTTCATCTAAAGTTAGCGACAGATGATAAGGCGTTGGTGCCTTATGGAATCTTAGGGATTGGTGTAGCAAAAGACGCAAAGAATTTTACTGCATACGCTCCAGTGGGTCTTGGTATTCAACTTAAAGCGAAGCAAGGTTCTTATTTTCATTTATTTAGTACCTATAATGCAGAAGCCTCTAAGTTGACTAAAATGCATCTGAATTATGGTATGAGTTATTCATTTCCTCTAAAATTAAAAGAGAAGAAACCAATTGTATTACCCTCTGCACCTGTCCAGGCAGACCAAGATGATGATGGTGTATCAAATGACATTGACGAGTGTCCAGAAAAAAGCGGCTTGTTAAAATACAAAGGCTGCCCTGTACCTGATGAAGATGGTGATGGTATTAATGATGAGAATGATCAATGTCCTAATGCTGAAGGTACAATTAAATATAAAGGTTGTCCAGTTCCAGATTCAGATAAGGATGGCATACCAGATGATCAAGATAAATGTCCTACAATTGCAGGTTTAACACGTTATAATGGGTGTGCTATTCCTGATTCAGATAAAGATGGTGTGAATGACGAAGCTGACCGATGTCCTGCGATCGCAGGGATTGCTGCAAACAATGGTTGCGAAGACCTTCAACCCATGTTTTCAAATATTGCTTCTGCTTTGAAATTTGAAAGCGGACAATCTAACATTGCTACTAAATCATTACAAGGTTTAGATACATTGGTGCAAATCATGTCACAATATAGTCATACAAAATTAGTTATTACAGGTCACACAGATAATACAGGTACTCGAAAAATAAATGATCGCTTATCTATTTCAAGAGCTAAGAAAGTACAAACTTATTTAGTGAAAAAAGGGCTTGCTATTAGTAGAACTTCATTGGTTGGAATGGCAGACACGCAGCCTATTGCAGAAAACACTACTAAGAAAGGAAGAGCACAAAACCGACGTGTTGACCTTGCTATACAATATTAACTTCTCTTTCTAACAATACTCCAAATTTGTCTTGAACTGATTGAATGATCGTCTCTGAAAAATCAAAGATTGTCTTTCCTTTAGGTGCACCATAGTTTACAATCACCAAAGCTTGGTCCTTATAGCAGCCAACTTGATCTTTACGAACACCTTTCCATCCACAAGCTTCAATTAACCAACCTGCGGCAATCTTGTAAGTGGTATCATTTATAGGATAGGCCATGAGATTTGGAAATTTTGAAATTAATTGATCATATTGAGCTTTTGAAATGATTGGATTTTTAAAAAAGCTACCAGCATTACCCAATTTTTTTGGGTCAGGCAATTTGTTAGATCGAATATAAATCACCGCATTGGCAATGGATTCAATACTTGGATTGCTGATTCCTCTTTCATGTAATACTGCTTTAATGGCACCGTAGTCTGTTCTTAAATTTGGCTGCTTTGATAACTTGAATTGAACCGAATAAACAATATATCTATTCTTTTCTTTTTTAAACAAACTATTTCTATAACCAAAATCACATATTTGTTGGCTTAACTCAGCCCAACTATTATTTAATGTATCATAGGCTATCACTTTTTCAATATGTTCGCCCACTTCTACGCCATATGCGCCAATATTTTGTATAGGTGCAGCACCAACAGTGCCTGGAATCAAACTTAAATTCTCTACACCACCCCATGATTTTTGAACACAATAGCTTACAAAATGTGCCCAATTTTCCCCAGCCCCAACTGATAATAAAACTTCAGAAGCGTTCTCTTGAATTTTCTGTATTCCCATTATTTCAATTTTAATTACTAGCCCTACAAATTGCTTTGTAAATAAAATATTACTTCCTGAACCTAAGACCAAATAGGGAAGTTTTTTTTCTTTTGCCCATAAGATCGCTTCAATTAATGCTTCTTTACTTTTTATTATTGTAAAATAGGTAGCATATTCATCACAGGCAAAGCTATGATAAGGTCTTAAAGAGATATTTTCTTGTATTTTTAGCATGCTTTTAGTTGGGGTCGATATCAATAATAATCTGAACTGATTTATATCTTGGATGAACGGATATTAAATGGATAAAATGTAGTAATTGTTTTTTTGCAATTTGTAATTGTTGAGGTTGTCTGCTAATTTTCACACAAAGTTCCCAAATGTATTTATTTCTAATTCTATTGATGATAGGTTGTGCTGGCCCCATTACTGTTTTCTGAATTAATGGGTCTAAAGATTTTAAAAAATGATTTGCAGCTTCTTCTGCAATATGATTTTCTTTGTGTTTAAAAAGAATACTCATAAGTCGACTAAAAGGAGGGTAAGCAAAATGCTTTCTATTGTTTATCTCAAATTGATAGAAAGCTGTGTAATCATGTTCCTTCACAAATTCAATTACAGGATGATTGGTTTGGCTTAACTGTACAATTACCCTGCCTTGATCATTTTTTCGTCCAGCTCTACCACTCACTTGTTCCATCATTTGAAATGCCCTTTCATTCACTCTATATTGATTGAAATTCAATAAGCTGTCTGCGTCAACAATGCCAACTAGATCAACATTTTCAAAATCTAATCCTTTTACCACCATTTGAGTTCCTACCAAAACATCTATTTGTCTTTGTTCAAATTGTTGAATGAGTTGGTCATGTTCGTTTTTACCTTTCACATTGTCTAGATCCATTCTAGCAATTCTAAGATGAGGCAATGCTTTAGCAAGCTTTTCTTCAATCTGTTCGGTACCAAACTTTTTTTGTTTAAAGTTTTGTTTACCACAGGCTTCACATGTCTGCACTACTGGATAGGCCGCCCCGCAATAATGACATGAAAGAATATTTTTTTCTTTATGAAGTGTTAAGCTCACGTCACATTGTTTACAATGTGGAATCCAACCGCAAGTTTCGCAAATGATATAGGGTGCATAACCTCTTTTATTTTGGAACAAAATGACTTGTTTGTCTTTGGCAACAGTAGCTTGTATGGCTTCTAATAAAAAGGGTGTAAGAATAGCTGCTTGGTCAGTTTGTTTTTTGGTATCTACAATGAGCATTTTTGGTAATGCACCTTCGCTGAACCTTTCTTTTAAATGATAATAGCCAAACTTATTCTGCATGGCGTTATAATAAGTTTCTATTGATGGTGTGGCAGATCCAAGTACTACTTTTGCGCCTAATTGATTAGCATAGAAAATGGCAGTATCTCTCGCTTGATACCTTGGTGCTGGGTCTTGTTGTTTATAGGAGGCGTCATGTTCTTCGTCTATGATGATTAAAGAGAGATTTTTATAGGGAAGGAATAAGGCAGATCTAGCGCCTAAAACAATTTTAATTTCCCCAGACTTCACTTTGTTCCAAATTTCAACTCTTTCGTTAGGATTAAATTTAGAATGGTATATGGCAATTTTGCCACCAAAGTATTGTTTTAAACGACGTATCATTTGAGCTGTCAATGCAATCTCGGGCAGCATATATAACGCTTGTTGATTGGATTGAATCGCCTGGTCGATCAATGCAGCATAGATCTGTGTTTTACCACTACCAGTAATGCCATGTAATAAGTTCACAGCATGCGTTTTCATTTGCTCTACAATAGATTCAAAAGCTAACTTTTGATGAAAAGACAATTCGTGTAAATTGGCATTACCTAAATTTAGGTCAACTGCTAGTCGATCTATTTTTCTTTTCTCCAGAACAAGAATGCCTTTGTCAATTAATGCTTTTAATTGAGCATGTGCTGCACCTGATTTTTCTAATAATGCTTTTTGTTGTACATGCCCTGCTGTTTTTTGCAAGTGTAAAAATGCAAGTAGGAGTGTTAGTTGTTTTGGAGCCCTACTCCAATCGTCCATTAATTTTTCTAAAGCAGCTTCTGATTTATAGTTGGGATGTAAATGCAACACATTTTCTACCTTGATTGTATATTTATCCTGCATCGTTTCTTGAACAGAACAAATACCTTTTTGGATGAGTTTATTCACTATTGGATAAACCGCTTTTTTATCCAATAGCTTTTGAATTTCAAGTAAACTTAATTGCTTTTTTATTTGTAAGGCCTCAGAAATAATATATTCAGGGTCACTAAGCTGTTCCCCATCTACATTTACGTCTTCATTGATAACAAAGATGCTCTCACTTGATATTTTTAAATGGCTTGGCACAGCAGCTTGCATCACTTCGCCTTCTGTACACATATAATAATTCGCCATCCATTCCCATAACTGCAATTGAGCTGGAAAAACTATGGGCGCTTCGTCTAATACGCTGATTATGGGCTTAGGATTAAATCCAGCAGGCTTTTCGGTCTGGAGTTTCTTAATAATGCCTGCATATCTTTTATTAGAGCCCAACATGACTTCTACACGCATACCAATCATTACAGCCTCTTCCATTTCAAATGGAATGGCCCAAGTATAATTCTTAGGCAGGGCTAATGGTATGATAATTTCAGCGTACATGATGGGATACAAAAATACATTAAGATGCTGGATAGTTTCGATATCTTCTTAGTCCATCCTCCATCATTTTGTGCACTTGGTTCTTGAGTAATTCAAGGTCGTCAATGGTATAATTATCGACTTGTACGGTAGGCAAATAGACAACTCTATTTCTTCCTGGTGTAATACTTGTTATACTTTTATAATGCATTCTATCAATAGCATCTATCATTAAAACAGGTTGGATTGGGACCTGCATTTCAATAGCTAGTTTAAAAGCGCCATTATAAAAGGATTTTAATGGTTGATTTTCCGACATGCTAAATGTGCCTTCTGGAAAGATAAAAATAGATACGCGTTGTTTCAAAGCCTCTTTTAAGTTTCTTAAACTTTGTGCTCTTTTTTCAGGGTCAGATCTGTCTACCATGATGACTGCATTTCTATAGAAAAGTCCGAACAAGGGAATTTTGGAAGATTCAAATTTTCCTAATGGTCTAATTGGTTGGTGCTTTAGTTGAACAATCGGCGGGATATCCATATAGGAATTATGGTTGCCAACAAAAATATGGGGTTGATTAAAGTGATGGATGCCTTCGAAAATTTCTTTATGTTGTATACCTAAAAAAAAGTATAATGATTTTGAAAAATAGCGTGCAATCTTATAAATAAGATTACTTAGATTAGTTTTTGCAAAAGGAATGACTAAGAACATAGCAAATACAGATAATGTTGTCAAAAATGCAAATACAATAAGGGCGTACAAGCAATAGAGTAATTGAAAAGGGCGTACAATGATTTTCATGTTGGCCACTAATATAACAAAAAAGGCCCGAATAGAAATTCAGGCCGTAGATTGCTTGCTTAAAAACCAATAAAACGTTTAAAATTTATAGATCGCAGCTAGGATGAAACTAGCAGATTTTCTTGTGGGGTCGCCTGTTTTATTTAAATAAATTGGTTCCTTTGCGTTTTCTATACGCAACTCAGGTAAGATGGTTAATTTATTTATTTTATAGTTCATTGAAAGGGTATTGGAAAATATATCGGTTGCAAATGCGCCGGCAGAAATGGCGTTTTTGTCGTAAAAGAATTCCGTTCTATGAGTGAAGCCAATCTTGCTAGTTGGATCATAATGCACATAAAACGCATTGCTTTTCCAAATGCCTTTCTTGCCTGCAACTTTTGCCATAAAGACGGTTCCGTCATAGTTGATAGCTAAATGATCATTCAATGTATTTGTTAACACCAGATCCCATTGATTGAAATTTGATTCGTAGCCAGTTTTGCCACCTTGGTAATTGATATATAGCACTGTATTGTCGTTGAAAAATTTATTAATGTATTGTCCAATCAAAACTTTGTTGGGGGTATTGCCATTGATATTATCAGTAGGATTGGCCATCCCTAACATGAAGCCAGATTTGCTATTGATAGCAAAATCTGCTTTCAAGCCTGTATGAAAAAAGGGACCATAAGAAAAACCATAGGACATACTATAATTTCTATTTAAAGGCGCATCTAAAAGTTCATAGCCTACATGTGTGCCCCATTTACCTGCGCTTAATTTTAATCTATCAGAAAAATTGTAAGCAATATAAGCTTGCTTGATATTTGCCAAAAGGCCCTTGTCGTTATAAGAGAATTCTTCGGCTCTTTTTCCATAGCCTAAATCAACTGTTGCAAAGAATTTACCCTTTGTATAATCCACTTTTGCAGAGAGCATACCAAGCTGCAATTTTTTATTACTGTTGGTAAAGCTGGTGTAATTGTTCGTATTATTTTTTTCGATATCAAACGCATTTCTAAAATAGGCGTCTACTGACCAACTTATCGTGAAAGGACTAGGCAATTTTGTGGAATCATTTTGTCCAAATCCTATATGTAAGTTTCCTAAAAGCAGGGTAGTTAGGAGATTTTTTTTTATCATTGTAAAAGTTTTAATTAACGAGGGGTACAGCAGATTAGCTTTTCCAGAAGCTTTTCAATCGCTGTGCCCTTTTTATTTATGCTTTCATTGGGTTTCTGCCATATTTTTCATCATGCTGTGTTGCGTCAAGTCCTAATTCTGCCTCTTCTTCAGAAACACGTAATGGCAAAATGAAGGCGATCAGTTTAAAGATGGCAAATGAAACTGTGAAGCTATATGCAACCACTATGACCATTGCTTTTAACTGTATTAAAAAGAAGGCAGGATTGCCATAAAATAAACCGTTATTACCTGCAGGGTTGATTGATTTGGATGCAAAAAAGCCAGTTAACAACATACCTACCATGCCACCAATACCATGACATGGAAATACATCTAATGTATCATCTACTCTTGATAATTTAAAAACATGACTAAGTACATTTGAAATGACTGCACCCACCACACCAATAAAAATACTTTGTGGTATACCAACGAAGCCAGCGGCAGGGGTAATGGCTACTAATCCAACAACTGCACCAATACAAAATCCTAGTACTGATGGTTTTTTACCACGCATCACATCAAAGAACATCCAAGCCAAACCTGCAGCAGCAGCTGCAGTATTGGTAGTGGCAAATGCATTGACAGCTAAACTATTTGCGCCCAATGCAGATCCTGCATTGAATCCAAACCAACCGAACCATAATAAACCTGTACCAATTAATACATAAGGAATATTCGCTGGAGGGATTTCTTGGTGTTCTAATTTTGCTCTTCTAGATTTTAATACAATTGCTCCTGCTAATGCGGCACATCCTGCACTAATATGTACCACTGTGCCACCTGCAAAATCTAGCGCACCCATTTTTAAAAGAAAACCATTTGGATGCCAAGACCAATGGGCTAAAGGTGCATAAACCAAAAGAATGAATAACACAATGAATAAAATATACGAAGTGAATTTGATACGTTCAGCTACTGCACCCACTACTAAACCAGGCGTAATGATCGCAAACATCAATTGAAACAAGGCAAATAGTAATAAAGGGATAGTTAATGTTATGCCACCTTGTATAACAGGAGTACCGTCTGCAACCCCTTTAAAGAATAAGTGTGTCATAGGATTGCCAATGATGCCATGGATGGATTCGCCAAAACTTAAGCTATAACCAATAGTCACCCATATAATAGTCACCAAACCTGCAGATACGATACTTTTGATCATAGTAGATATAATGTTCTTACGATGAACCATCCCACCATAAAAAAAGGCAAGACCAGGCGTCATAATAAAAACCAATGCAGTAGCCACTAAAATCCATGCAATGTCTGCGGGACTGTAGGTGGATGCGTCACCGGTATAACTTGGTAATTGTGGTACAAATAATGCAGCAATTGCTACTGCTAATAAAAGTAAGAAGGGGGCCCATTTTTGAACGATTTCATTTTTCATAAGTTCGAATTTATATTATAAAATATTAGATATGATCAACGATAGATTAAAAGTAGTAAAAAATGGTATTAATCATTCATTTTATATGTATATAATAAAATATAATATAAAAAATAAATTTGTTCAAAAATCAATGAAATCCATTATTATATTAACTTTTAGCTTTTTTATGTTGTTAAATTGTAAAATAAAATAAATATCAATTGTGGAAAACTTAACAAAAAAAGAGACCAATTAGGTCTCTTTTTTGGAAAAATGCTTCATAATTTAAATATATAAATAGTTATAATATATTAATTACTACACATTAAATAGGCTACATCGTTTTTGTTAAAAGGCTACTGTCTTTAGATTCTAAAAGGGAGTAACCCATTAAAAACAAATCAACCTGTCTTGCACACTCTCTGCCTTCACTTATGGCCCAAACCACTAAGGATTGTCCTCTTCTCATGTCTCCCGCTGTGAAAATTTTAGCTTGGTTGGTTTTGAAATCTTGTTCAGTGGCTTTTACATTACCTCTTTCATCTAATTCTACGCCTAATTGTTCTATTAAACCTGTTGATTGCGGATGCAAAAAGCCCATCGCAAGTAAGACCAATTCACATGGGATTTCTCTCAAACTTCCTTCCACTTCTTTAAACTGTGCAGGCCTGCCATCGGAAGAAGCCGTCCAAGCAACATCTACAATTTGAATGCCTTTAAGTTGTCCATTTTCGTCACCAATAAATGCTTTAGTAGCCACATTCCACATTCTATCCGCACCTTCTTCGTGAGAGGTGGTTGTTTTTAACAACATAGGGTAGGTTGGCCATGGCATATAGGGCGCTCTAGTTTCTGGAGGCTTAGGCAAAAGTTCAAATTGTGTAATCGTTTTTGCTTGATGACGATTGGAGGTACCCACGCAATCACTGCCTGTATCTCCACCTCCAATCACTACTACATTTTTGTTGGTAGCCATTAGTGCTGTTTCTTCGATAGGAAGATTGCTTACTCTTTTATTTTGTTGCTTCAAAAATTCCATGGCAAAATGTACCCCTTTTAATTCCCTTCCAGGAACAGGTAAATCTCTTGGTATCGTCGAGCCTCCTGCTAAAACAATGGCATCAAATTCACGGTTTAAATCACTTACTCTAACATTCACGCCCACATTGGCGTTGCATTTAAATTCAATACCTTCTTGTTCTAATAATTGTATTCTTCTCTCTACAACAGTTTTTTCTAGTTTAAAATCAGGGATGCCAAATCTTAAAAGGCCACCTGGTTTAGGATCTCGTTCGAACACAGTGACTTGGTGGCCCGCATAATTTAATTGAGCAGCAGTGGCTAATCCTGCAGGACCTGATCCAATCACAGCTACTTTTTTTCCGGTCCTACTCAATGGTTTGCGTGGTTGTACAAATCCTTTTTCGAAGGCAATTTCAATGATATTTTTTTCTATCTCTTCGATGGTGACCGCAGGTTGATTGATGCCTAAGACACAAGCGCTCTCACAAGGTGCTGGACAAATACGTCCTGTAAATTCAGGAAAGTTATTGGTAGAGATTAAGATATCATAAGCTTCTTTCCATTCTTTATTATAAACAGCATCATTGAATTCAGGAATGATATTGCCTAAAGGGCAACCATTGTGACAAAATGGTACGCCACAATTCATGCAACGTGCAGATTGTTCATTCAATTGCTGCTCTGGCATTAATCCCACAAATTCCTTGTAGTTTTTAACCCTTTCTGCTACTGGTAATTTATTAGGTAGTGCTCTATTGTATTCTTTAAATCCTGTTGGCTTTCCCATAGTTTGATCTTCAATAGTTAACTAAAATATTTTCGTGTTCATTTTTTCGATTCGAATTTTGATACAAGATTCGAGTTTAATTATTTATTCAGTGCGGCTGCTTTTCTTGTGGCTAATACTTTTTTGTAATCACGAGGAAACACTTTGATAAAATGTTTGATTTGATTGTCCAAGTCTGCTAAAATAAATTTAGCGACAGCACTACCCGTTTTGTCAAAATGTGCAGTTAACATATCTTGAATTAATCTAGTATCGGAACTGTCTAAAGGATCTAAGTCTACCATTTCTTGGTTACAAAGATTTGCAAAGTCATTGGCAAGATTGTACACATATGCAATACCGCCACTCATGCCTGCTGCAAAATTCCTTCCAGTTTCACCCAGGATAACCGCAATTCCACCTGTCATGTATTCGCAACCATGGTCACCAATACCTTCTACCACGACAGAAGCGCCTGAATTACGCACTGCAAAACGTTCTCCAGCTTTACCTCTTATATATGCATTTCCGCTTGTAGCACCATATAATGCTACGTTGCCAATTAATATATTTTGTTCGGCTACAAATGGGGCTTTTTTATTTGGATAAACAATCAACTCTGCACCACTTAATCCTTTACCAAAATAATCATTCGCATCCCCTTCTAATTCAAGTGTGACACCTTTTGTATTGAATGCGCCAAAGCTTTGTCCAGCTGTTCCATTGAATTTAAAATGTATGGTTTGATCTGGTAATCCTGCTTCTTTGTATTGTTTTGAAATCTCATTGGATAAAATAGTACCCACTGTACGATCAGTATTTTTGATTGGAAATACAGCAGTCACTTTTGATTTATTTTCTAGTGCAGGTTTCGCAGCGGCTAATAATTTCCAATCCAATACGTCTGCTAAACCATGATCCTGAATTTCAGTTTGGAATAATCCAACATGAGCATCTGCAGGCGCTTTGTATAATATACCACTCAAATCCACTTGCTTGTATTTCCAATGTTGTATGTTTTTACGCATGGTCAATACATCTGCTTGACCTACCATCTCATTGATTGTGCGGTAACCTAATTCTGCCATGATCTCACGCAGTTCTTCTGTGATAAATTCGAAGAATCTTACAACATGATCAGGGTCGCCTTTAAAACGCTTACGCAATTCTGGATCTTGTGTCGCCACGCCAACCGGACAAGTATTCATGTGGCATTTACGCATCATGATACATCCTTCAACAACTAAAGCTGCAGTGGCTACGCCCCATTCTTCTGCCCCTAATAATGTGGCGATTGCGATATCTCTACCAGTTTTCATTTGACCATCTGCTTGCACTACTACACGGGATCTCAAATTATTTTTTACCAAAGTTTGGTGTGTTTCTGCTAAACCTAATTCCCACGGAAGTCCAGTATGTTTGATGGAACTTAATGGAGAGGCACCTGTGCCACCATCAAATCCAGCAATCAATACCACATCAGCCTTAGCTTTAGTTACGCCAGCAGCGATAGTGCCAACGCCAGCTTTAGATACTAATTTGACATTGATTCTTGCAGCTCTATTGGCATTTTTTAAATCAAATATTAATTGAGATAAATCTTCGATAGAATAAATATCGTGGTGTGGAGGAGGAGAAATCAACCCAACACCTGGCGTGGAATGTCTTGTTCTTCCAATCCATTCATCTACTTTATCTCCAGGTAATTGTCCTCCTTCTCCTGGTTTTGCACCCTGTGCCATTTTAATTTGGATCTCGTCCGCTTCGGTTAAGTATTGGCTAGTCACCCCGAACCTTGCACTTGCTACTTGTTTAATAGCACTTCGCATAGAATCTCCATTATCCATTTTTTGATAACGGATTGGATCTTCTCCACCTTCTCCTGTATTGCTTTTTCCTCCTAGTCGATTCATTGCAATCGCTAAAGTTGTATGTGCTTCCCAAGAAATAGAACCAAAAGACATGGCACCAGTTGCAAAACGTTTATAGATAGCAGCTGCTGGTTCAACTTCGTCAATGGAAATGCTTGGTCTATTTGGTTTAAATTCAAATAAGCCTCTAAGTGTATAGGCTTTTTCGGTTTGATCATTCACTAATTTTGAATATTTTTTAAAGCCCGCATAGTCTCCTGTACTTGTTGCATGTTGCAACGCATGAATGGTTTGAGGATTAAATAAATGCGCTTCTCCTTTGCGTTTCCATTGGTAGATACCACCCACTGGTAGGCGATCAACTGGGGAAGATTTTTTTGCAAATGCTAGCTCGTGTTTTGCTAAAATTTCTTTTGCAATTTCATCTAAGCCCATTCCTTGTATTCTCGAAGTAGCACCTGTGAAATAGCGATCAACCACTTCCTTATTGATGCCTATGATTTCAAAAATCTGGGCCCCTTGATAAGATTGTAATGTAGAGATACCCATTTTAGAGAATACTTTATACAAACCTTCATTCACCGCTTTGATATAATTCTTTTTTAATTTATCTGTATCATAATCTGTTTTTAATGTGCCTGCTAATTTCATTGCACGAATAGAAGAAAGTGCTAAGTAGGGATTAATGGCTGTTGCACCAAAGCCAATCAAACATGCATAATGGTGTACTTCCCATACATCACCTGCTTCCACAATGATGCCAACCTTGCCTCTTAATCCTTTTCGGATTAAATGGTGGTGCACTGCTGAACATGCTAATAAACTTGGAATGGCTGCATGTTCTGAGTCGATAGATCTATCTGTTAAAACAATGACTTCAAATCCATCTTCCACTGCATCCACCGCATAACGGCATAAACGATCTAGTCCTCTCTTTAATGAACCTTCTTTTCCGTCCGCTCTAAAATAACATTGTAATGTTTTTGCTTGGAAAACACCCGTATCAATACTTCTTATTTTTTCTAATTCATGGTTGTTCAAAATTGGATGTTTCAATGCTACACAATGGCTATCCTTTGCATCTTCTACTAATAAATTACCCAAGCTGCCCACAAATGTAGCCAAGGACATTACCATTCGTTCTCTTATTGGATCAATAGGAGGATTGGTTACCTGCGCAAACAACTGTTTGAAATAGCTCGTCAAGTGTTGTGCTTGATCGCTTAAAATTGCAAGAGGTGTATCGGTGCCCATGGAGCCAATAGGTTCTTTACCTTCTAAAGCCATAGGTGTGATGATCCAGTCAAGATCTTCTTTGCTATAACCAAATGCTTTTTGGTATTTGAAAATTTGATCCTGCTCCAAATGAGTGAATTGAATTCTTGGTTCAGGTAATTCTTCTAATCGTATCTTATATTGATTTAGCCAATCTGAATATGGCTGTGCACTACAAATCGTATTTTTTAATTCAGTATCACTTATGATGCGTCCAGCCTCCATGTCAACTATAAACATTTTACCTGGTTGTAGTCTTCCTTTTTCTATGACAATAGATGGGTCTACAGGTAAGGCTCCTGTTTCAGATGCCATGATTACTCGATCGTCATTGGTCACGCAATACCTTGATGGTCTTAAACCATTGCGATCTAAGGTCGCACCAATAATTTGACCATTAGTGAATGAGATAGATGCTGGGCCATCCCATGGTTCCATAATAGCTGCATGAAATTCATAGAATGCTTTTTTTACAGGATCCATTAATTCATTACCATCCCAAGCTTCAGGAATCAACATCATCATCACATGTGGTAATGACCTGCCAGATAATGTCAATAATTCAATCACATTATCTAAACATGCAGAATCAGATTGACCAGAAGGTACAATTGGTAAGACCATTTCTAATTCTTCTTTAGTAAAGTAGGGTGACAAAAAGCTTGCTTCACCAGACCTTAACCAGTTTAAATTGCCTTGCAAAGTATTGATCTCTCCGTTATGTGCAATATACCTAAATGGTTGAGCTAATTTCCATGACGGGAAAGTGTTGGTGGCGAATCGTGAGTGCACTAATCCAAAGGCAGACACGGCAGTTTTTTGACTTAAGTCAGTGAAGTAATCTCTTACTTGGTGACTTGTTAATTGTCCTTTGTAGACAACTACATTTTGAGATAAGGATGCAATATAAAATCCAATCGCATCTTTTTTGATGGTATTATTAATAGTATGAGTTGCGTAATTTTTTAAAATAAATAATTTACGCTCAAATGAAAGTGCATCAGTAATATGATCAGGACGTTTAATAAATACCTGTTCCATGATTGGTTCAACAGACAAGGCTGTTTTACCAATATTTGTTTTATTCACAGGTACTTTTCGGTAACCAATTATTTCTACGCCCACTTTTTCAGCAGCGCGAGCAAAAATGGATTTGCATTCTTCTGCGATACCTTTTTCTGTTGGGAAAAATAAAAAGCCAACACCATATTCTTTTGAGTTGGGTAAATGTATTCCTTGAGCGAGTAATTCGTTAAAGAAAAACTCATGTGGTATCTGGATCATGATGCCTGCTCCGTCACCTGTATTTGCTTCGCTACCACTGGCTCCTCTATGTTCCATATTTTCCAATATAGTTAAAGCATCGCCGATATTTTGATGGGACTTAATACCCTTAATATGAGCGACAAATCCAATTCCGCAGGCATCATGTTCGAAATCGGGATGGTATAATCCAAATGATTGATTCTGTGACATACTATGTATTTATTGATAGAAACTTTAACAAGCGATCTTTCGGAAATTACAAAAAAATGGACTTTTTTCGAGAGAATTTTCAATAAAAATACCAACCATTTGAAAATAGTCAAATTACAAACGTTAACGTTAAAATTTTTCTAATAACGAACGTTCGCAATAGGGCTTTGGTTTGAAAATCTATATTAGATCAATACGTAATGCATGCTGAATTATAGGAGCATGTTCAAAATGATTCTTGGGGAAAATGCCAAATAAGGTACTGCCTGATCCGCTCATACTTGCATAGTGGGCACCTAATTTATAAAGCTGTTCTTTGATTTTGAATAGGGTAGGTTCTGCTTTAAAAACAGGCACTTCAAAGTCATTGATTAAATGTTTTTTCCAATCTTCCATTGGCTTCTCAATGATAGATTGGATGCTTTCTTTTTTTGTATGAGGTGTCAATTGTTGAAATGCCCATGCAGTGGAGATATGTTTACCTGGGTGTACTAAAAGCATTTGAAAAGCTGATAAATCTAAGGCAATGGGGGTTAAAATTTCACCTCTACCTTTCGCATGACATGCTTTGTTATAAATAAAAAAAGGACAATCACTCCCAAGTTGACTCGCATAATCAATCAACTGACTATCATTCAAGCCGAGCGAAAATTGTTTGTTTAAAAGGATCAATGTTGCACTGCCATCGCTGGAACCGCCACCTAGTCCAGCACCCATTGGAATATTTTTATGCAAATGCATTTTAACAGGAGGTAGCTGAGGAAAATCTTTTTTTAGTAAACGAAATGCTTTTAAGCAAAGATTTTGTTCGGGATCACCTGGCACTGTGATGCCAGTTTGAGTCAAACTTAAAGTATTAGCTGGTAAAATTTCTAATGCGTCATTAAGGGCGATGGGATAAAATATAGTTTCAAGTTCATGGTAACCATCTGCTCTTTTTGCAAGGATAGACAGACCTAGGTTGATTTTACAGTTTGGGAATTGTATCATCCTATGGCTGCTTTGGTTCATTGCGCTTATTGATTTCATCTCTGATATCAATAGCGCGTATATAATCCTCTTGTTCTAAAACTTCGTTTAATAATTCGTTGAGCTCTGATAAAGAAAGTTTAGCAAGGTCACTTGTTTCGGATGTTTTTGTATTGGTAGGTGGTAGGTCAATTTTTTCTGTCTTTTCATTGGCTAATCCTGCTTGATCTAAAATATTTTCGTATACGTAAATAGGACATCCAAATCGAACAGCCAAAGCCAATGCGTCACTCGTTCTACTATCTATCTCTATGGTGTCATTTGAATTATGACAAACTAATTTGGAGTAAAAAATTCCTTCTTGTAAATCACAGATATAAACTTCTTGTAATTGCACTTCAAAAGCAGTCATGAAATTTTTCATTAGGTCGTGTGTCAATGGTCTTGAAGGATGCATATTTTCTAAAGCAACTGCAATAGCTTGCGCCTCGAAACCGCCAATCACAATGGGTAAACGCCTCAATCCGTTAACTTCTCCTAAAATGACCGCATAGGAGTTGGATTGAGTGATGCTATGTGATAGCGCTACAATTTCAAGTTCAATTTTTTGCATAAGATTATTTGCTTTACAAAGTTAAAGCAAAAAAGCTTTGATTTAAATTAGGCCTTTGTTTTTTGAATAGCTGATGTAAGTGCAGGTAGCACTTCAAAAGCATCTCCCACAATGCCATAGTCAGCCGCCTTAAAAAAGGGCGCTTCCGGATCCTTGTTGATGACTACAATTGTTTTACTTCTGTTTACACCAGCTAAATGCTGGATAGCACCAGAAATGCCCACAGCGATATATAAATTAGGCGCAACTTGAACACCTGTTTGTCCAACATGCTCATGATGTGGTCTCCAGTCAGCATCAGAGACAGGACGGCTACATGCTGTAGCAGCGCCTAAAACTTTAGCAAGGTCTTCGATGATGCCCCAGTTTTCTGGCCCTTTTAATCCACGTCCTCCACTGACTACGATATTGGCTTCGGTTAATGGGATTTCACCTTCAACTTTATGTGTTGCTGTGATTTTGATAGATGCGGCAGGTATTGCAATAGACAAAGTATGCACAGACGCAGTACCTTCTTGAGTCTGAACACCAAAGCAATTTTGATTGATTGAAATTACTTTGATAGGCGTTTCAATATTGATTTGGGCAAATGCTTTACCAGAGAAGACTGTTTTCGTTACAAGAAATCCATTGCTAGTATTAGGTAAGCTATTCGCACCAGTTACGATACCTGCATGCAATTTAACTGCTACAGCTGGTGCAATGGCTTTGCCATTTAAGTTATGTGCAAAAACAAGGACTGTAGCGCCTAATGCCTTAGCAGCTTCAGTAACGATTTGTGTGAAAACCTTTGCATCAAAATTATTTAAATTTGCATCTGTTACTTGATGTACTTTTTGTAAACCAAATTTTCCTAAACCTGCAAGGTCATCTGTTACTGTGCCTAATAATATACCTTCTGCAGATACACCTAATTGTTTTGCAAGGGCTGCGCCATACGATATAGCTTCAAAAGAAGATTTTTTTATTTGTTGTTCTGCTTGATCAATATATATAAGTACCATTTTTTTGAATTTGAATTGTTTAGAATGCTTTTGCTTCTTCCTTTAATAATCTTACTAATTCATCTACGTTATCTGCAGCTACCAATTTTACACCAGATTTAGCTGGAGGTAAATCGTAAGCTTTAATAGTTGTTGTTGCTTGAACAGTAGACGGCTCAACTACTTTTAGAGGTTTTGTTCTTGCAGCCATAATGCCGCGCATATTTGGAATTCTTTGTTCCGCCATTCCTTTTTGACAACTTACAATTGCAGGAAGTGCTACCTCACAAGTTTCTTCACCGCCTTCTATTTCTCTTTGTATGGTAGCAGTATTGCCATTTATATCCATGTGATTAGCAAGTGAAATAAATGGCAAATCTAATAATCCAGATAACATGGATCCAATGCAAGCGCTATTGTAATCGATGGTTTCTTTTCCTGTGAGGATTAAATCATAAGCGCCTTCTTTTGCAATTTGTGCAATTTGACTTGCTACTACAAAAGAATCATTACTTTGAATATTGATTCGAATAGCTTCGTCGCCTCCAAGGGCCAATGCTTTTCTTATAATAGGTTCTGCATCTGCTTCACCTACGGTTACTAAGTGAATGATCGTACTTGGATCTAGTTCTTTTATTTCAATTGCTCTTACTAAGGCGTACCATTCATCGTATGGATTGATGATCCATTGTACGCCGTTTTCATCGAACTTTGTATTACCTTCGGTG